>CAZOGP010000012.1:6306-15618 GCA_964579775.1 uncultured Candidatus Saccharibacteria bacterium
TGAATTTTGGTAATTGGAATTTGTTTAGGAATTAGATATAGAATTTAGAAACTTGCTTGCTAATTTGGCCCTATCGTCTAACGGCTAGGACATGCGGTTCTCATCCGTAAAATCGGGGTTCGATTCCCCGTAGGGCTACTAGAAATTAAGAAATCCTCGGCCGTCCGTAGCCTTGGCGAAGGAGGCCCGGTAGCGGTACTAATGAAAATAATAATTCAAAAACTTAATTTATGCAGAAAGGCATTTTTTTGGCTTTTCGACAGCGTAATTAAGCGTAATTAAAATTGCGCTGTTTTTAATTAAAAGCACGAGAAACTTTATTAAAAATATAAAATGGTGGAAAGTTGCTGTTGTGTTTTTACCGCCAATAATTCTCTCTTGGCCCTTAACTGATAATGGCTTTCCATTTCCTTTTAAAACAGAGATTATACTAAGTAATATGTCAGCTACTTCTACGTCCGAAGATGGCGGTTTTATTAAAGATTCTGATTCATCAAAAAACACTTTTATCTCTGGAAGCGGTAATCTCATAGGAGCGAATACACTTATATCCTCGCTTTTAAAAATAAAAATTTTTCCTACTCCTGTTCAAGTATGCCTTGAAAATAAAAATAAAATTTACGAAGGTGATAAAGAGGTGGATTATAAAGAGTTTTTTGAACCCGAAGAGGCAGGAGCCATTAGTGTAAAGATAAACCGTATAGACGGTAGTTTAGAAAAAGATTTTTATCTAAAAAGAGAGAAGGGTCAAAGTTGCTATACTTTACCAATAGAAGGAGCCCTTTTTGAAAAGAAAATAGAAATTCGTAATCCGGTATCTAAAGATTGTGTTGTAGATAAACAAGGACAGAATAAATATCAAGTATTGATGTACAAAAATATCGGGTTTTATCGTGTAAAATGGGATGCCGTAATTTTTTTGGTAGATTGCCTCATCTTGATTATTGCTTGGTGGCTTATTTTAAGTAGTTTTTTCGCTATATGGAAATTTATTTATTCAGGCAAGGATGTTCAAAAATTAGAAAAAACATAGGGAGTCTATAATAGCTATAATGAAACTGGTGAAAAATTTATTATTTTCTATTTTGGTTTTGATAATTTTGGCCGCCATTGGTGCGGTTTTTTATAATTGGCAAGGGAAAGAAATTTTGTTGGAAAACAGCGGCGCAACGCCGTCGACGGCGTTGCGCCCACAAAAGACACCAGAAGTTTTACCGTCCAGCGCCACCATTGAGTCGACGCCGGCCTACCAGCCACCCGCGGAGAACACTGTGATAAAATTACCGGTTTTTAATTATCACCATATCGGGCCCATGCCAGAAGTGGCTACTTCCACGATTAATGACCGCGCTTTCACGGTTTCGCCGGAGGGCCTTGAAGCGCACTTACAATATTTTAAGGATAACGGCTATCAAACTGTTTTAATTTACGATCTGTTGGATTATTTTGACACGGGCCGCCCCTTGCCCAAAAAAGCCGTGGCCATAACTTTTGACGACGGCTATTACGGCCAGTATAAATGGGCTTATCCTTTGCTGAAAAAATATGGCCTGAACGCGACTTTTTTTATTATCACCGATAACGTTGGCAAGCCAGGCGTTCTGACCTGGCCGCAGATAAAAGAGATGAACGATAACGGGATGGTTATCGGGAGCCACTCTTTGAGCCACCCGAATCTAAACGCGATAGGCGACGAGCAATTACGCCGGGAGCTGACGGACAGCAAGAAAATTCTGGAAGAGAAAATTGGCAAAAAAGTTGATTTGTTGGCGTATCCGGGCGGGAATTATAACGCTCACGTGATAGACTTTGTCAAAGAGGCGGGGTATCAAGCGGCGCTAAGCGTATATAAAATCATTGACCAGGAGCCGAAATTCCGTTACGCCATCCGGCGCTTCCACGCGGATGACGCGCTGGAATCAATAACGGAGAAGTTGGTGGGGTATTAAATTATTGAGTAATTTTGTCATCCTGAACCTGTTTCAGGATCTTATGAGATGCCGAAACAAATTCGGCATGACAAAAAATAACTATGCACAACAAGCATTTTTATGTTTATATAATCACGAATAAAAATAACACCACTTTTTATATTGGCGTGAGCGATAATTTGATGAGACGGATGTATGAGCACAAAAATGGATTAATAGAAGGATTTAGCAAAAAATACAGATTACAGAAGCTTGTGTATTTTGAAGAATTTGATTACATAAATAATGCGATCCGCCGGGAAAAACAATTGAAGAATTGGCACAGAGACTGGAAAATAAATTTGATAAAAAGAGAAAATTCAAGCTTTAAAGATTTATCAGAAGAATGGTTTGATGAGATGCCGAAACAAGTTCGGCATGACAAAAAATAGAGAAAACATGATTCCATACTTTGTCATAGACCAAATCACTCTCGGCCCCATAAAACTTTACACTTGGGGTTTGTTTGTTGGGCTAGGCTTTGGGGCCGGGTATTTGTGGTTTTATTATCTGGCCAGGCAAAAGGAACTGGCGCCGGCAAAGATTGCCGGTTTGGCCCTGGCAATCTTTGCCGGCGCAATTTTGGGCGCCAAAATTTTGGCCTGGGCTCTGGCGGGCGGCGGCGCGATGTTCATGGGCGGATTGCTTGGCGCGATAGTTTGCGGGTGGAAATATGTAAAAATTTTAAATTCACCTCACCCTAACCCTCTCCTTTGTAAGGAGAGGGAAAATCTCCCCCTTTTGAAGGGGGAGAAAGAGAGGGGGTTAAGTTTCTGGCGAGTGGCCGATTTGTTAGTTTTGCCAACGCTACTTGGCGTTGGCATCGGCCGCATCGGGTGTATTTTAATTAACGACCATCAGGGCACTATCACGAACTTGCCGTGGGGGATTTTATGGCCGGACGGCATCGCGCGGCATCCGGTGGGAATATATGAGATGTTGCTGGGGTTTGGGTTGTTGGCGGTGTTTTGGTGGATGAGAAAAAAAATAAAAATCATGTCATTGCGAGGCGTCGCAGGCGGGCCATTAAAAAGTATTGTCATCCCGGGCTTGACCCGGGATCCGGGTTTGAATTCGGGCCTGGATTCCCGCCCTTTCTGCATCAGGATCTGCGACTTTCGCGGGAATGACAGAGAAGAGGGGATATTATTTTTACTATTTTTGTTCTTTTATTCCACTCTCCGTTTCTTCCTTGATTTCGCCCGTGTTTCATCCGGTCCTTTAGTCGACCCGCGCTGGGGGATATTAAGCGTAAGCCAGTGGCTGGCGCTGGGAATCATTTTTATCGTTGGTTTCTATTGGGGCTCAAGAAAAAGGGCCGGCTATTGACAATAATAGTTTTATGATATATAATAGTAGAATGTCGTAATAGAGGGAAAGGTTCCTAACAATTTTCTGCAAAACCTTTTTAGAATAGGAGGGCATATGAAAAGGATAGCTGTTTTTTATCTCTTATTGGTTTTATTGTTGATTGTCGGGGCAGCCTGCACCCGAGACTCGGAACAAGCTGGTGCGGACCAGCGTATCAATCAGCCTTCCGTCAATTCGGCCAGTCTTCCAACGCCCCGGCATGAAGTATTAGACCAGATTGCTCGCCAGGCACTGGGCCTGGAGCCGATCACAGAAAAAGCTCCGCCGCCAACGGAAAAGCAAGAGAAGAAGAGAACGGCGTTGGCGGAAAAAACACTGAAATAAGGGCAATGATGCCTGAACAGAAAGACGGACGAAGCGCCGTCTTTTTTTATTCTTATTTTATTTTTGTCATCCCGGGCTTGACCCGAGATCCAGGCCTGGATTCCCGCTGGAGTTTACCCCCGTACTGCGATACGGGGCGGGAACGACAAAAGATAAATTTTTGCAAAATAAAAAGCCCCTAGAGGCTTGTCCAAATCTCATTGCGTTCCACTGCCAGTCCATAGTATCCGTATTAAGTTAGTCCTTATCGGGTAGCCTGCTTGTGAATAAGCTACTCTTCACAAGCCCAAATAAGTTTTACTCCTAATAGATTTCTGGTTTTAAACTGTGTGCGAATTACCTACGCTTTTCTTTCCTTGGAGGGCTAAGTCCAGCATAGGCGGACACTCCTAAGAGGCTACAATAATTATAAGGCCTTAGGGTGATTGTCAAGCCTTAGAGTAAGTGTTAGAATTATTTTAATGAACCAGGAGTTGTTATTAGTTTTATTGCTGGCCGTTCTCGCCGCCGTGGGCGCGCTGATTTATATTACTCTGAAACGCAAGCCGGAAGAGAAACCGCAGGATAATTCCGCGATTTTGATGATGCAGGAGCAGTTAAAGGAATTACGCCAAACTTTGCAGACTTTTGGCTCGCAAGTGGAAAATAAAATGGGTGATTCGGCCAAGATGTTCCAGCAGCAATTCGCCCAGAGCGCCAAGATCGTGCGCGACGTGACCGAGCGCTTGACGAAGCTGGATGAAACCAACAAACAAGTAATGAACGTGGCGGACCAATTGCAGGGATTGGAAGATGTTCTGAAAAATCCCAAGCATCGCGGGGTGCTGGGCGAATATTTTTTGGAAAATATCCTGAAGAACGTTTTGCCGCCCAAGAACTATCAGATGCAATATGAGTTCAAGAATGGCGACATCGTGGACGCGGTGGTGTTCGTGAAAGATAAGATAATTCCCATCGATTCTAAGTTCTCGCTGGAAAATTATAATCGCATCCTGAACGAGAAGGACCAGGCGGAAAAAGAAGTTTTGGAGAAGCAATTTAAAATGGACCTTAAAAACCGGATAGATGAAACTGCCAAATATATCCGGCCTAGTGAAGACACCATGGACTTTGCTTTTATGTTCATTCCGGCCGAAGGCATTTATTATGATTTGCTCATCAATCAGGTGGGCGCCATAAAAGTTAACACGCGCGATTTGATAGAATACGCATTCAAAGAAAAGCACGTCATTATTGTATCGCCGACTTCTTTTTTCGCTTATCTGCAAACAGTGATGCAGGGCCTGCGCGCGCTGCAAATTGAAGAATCGGCCAAGGAAATCCGCAAGTACGTGGAAATGCTGCAAAAGCATCTGTTGAGTTACGATGAATACATGAAAAAACTTGGCAACAATTTGGACACAACCGTTAACGCGTATAACCGGGCGTCAAAGGAATTCGGTAAAATTGACAAGGATGTCGTCAAAATTACCGGCAAGGCCGGCGATATTGAGCCGATGCAAATTGCCGGGCCGGCGATCAAAGAAGAGGATTAAAATAAATAAGAAGTGATTGAGCGAGCAGGTGATTAAGTGGTTGAGTAAAAAAATACCATGCTGCCAAAACCATTGCCCGAAGCGATGATCTACGAGGACAATAAGCTTTATTGTTGCTTGGCCAATTTCCCGATCGTCAAGGGTCACGTGGTCATCGTTTGGAAAACGCCGGTCAAAGACCTGCATTTATTGGCCGAAGGGGATTATGATTATTTGATGGATAAGGTGGACGAAGTTCGTAACGCCATGCTTAAGGCTTTGAGCGTGGAAAAGGTTTATTTAATTTACATGGATGAGGCGAACCAAGTCCATTGGCATCTGGCGCCGCGGTACAATGAACGGGGCTTTAACATGTTGGCTCACGAGCCTCAGGAATTAAAAGATTTCTCTTTGGCCGGACGGATAAAAGAGAAGCTGGTCTTAAATATCTCAAGTTGACTTATTGGCGGGGTTCTGCTAATATAAAAGCAATAAATTAGGCCCTGTGAGGGGCATTTAAATTATACGATTATGGATTTGGCAATAATAAAGACGGGTGGTAAGCAATATATAGTTACTCCCGGACAAAAATTGAAGATCGAAAAACTAGACGGCGCTGAAGGCGGTCAGGTCTCTTTTGACGAGGTTTTGCTGACCGTGGAAGGCGGCAAAGCGCAGGTAGGACAGCCGTTCATTAAGGGCGCGAAAATTGGCGCGAAGATCTTAAAGCAGGACCGGGCTGATAAAATAACGGTTTTCAAATATAAATCCAAAAAGCGCCATAAGGTCAAGCGGGGACACCGCCAGCCGTATAGTTTGGTGGAGATAGAGTAAAAATCAACTAAGCATTATTAGGTCCCGTCTTACATTTGTGGGGCGGGATTTTTAGCCGTTTTTTATCTCACGCAGTCAGAGCGCGCGAGATAAGGTCTGTGGACAAAATAGGCTTGTGGCGGCTGGCGCCTTTTTGGTATAATAAACGCAGGAATTAGAAATCCGGACTGCTATCAAAAATAGCCGGATTTTTTTAATTCTAATTTCACACGGACTTTTGTTTTTTGTCTAAAGACCTTTAGGCGAAGGGCAATGGTTGGTGAAAAAAATACGCATGAGTAAAGACAGTGATTTGAAGGTGGTCGGACTTTGTAACTGGGTTATCAAGTACGGTTTGTATTTGTTGGCCTTCCTCACGCCTTTGTTCTTTTTGCCTTTTAACACTAATGTGCTGGAGCTGAATAAACAGTTGCTCTTGGTCGTTTTCGCCCTGTTGCTTCTTATCGCCTGGATTGGCAAAATGATCGCGCAAGGTTCAATGGAGATGAAGAAAAGCTGGCTGAACATCGGTTTGGCGTTCTTTGTCATTTTTTACCTGGTGAGCACCATTTTATCTAAAAATTTCTACCAGGGACTGGTGGGCGCGGGCGGCGTGATCAGTGAATCATTTTTCTCTCTGGCCGCGTTGCTCATTATTTTTTTTGTCGCGGTTAACAATATCAAGGATCGGAAGGAGATAACGAATTTTATTTTTGTTTTGATCTGCTCTGGCTTGGTGATCGCCCTTTTGGGCGCCTTGCAATTGGCCGGCAAATTTATCTTGCCTTGGGATTTCACTAAAACTACTAGTTTCAACACCTTGGGTTCGGTTAGCGCGATGGAAGTTTTTTTGGCTTCGCTGTTGGTCTTGGCCGCAGTGCTTTTTACCGAAGTTGACACGCCTCGCTGGCGGCAGATCTTTTATGGAGTGGCGGCCGGACTTTTCCTGTTGATGATCTTGTCCCTTAATTTCGCCAACGTCTGGTGGGCTTTATTGGTGGTGGGCATAATTATTGTTTCGCTGGGTATCATTAATCGCTCGCAGATCAGCCAGTACCGGCTGATCCTGCCGATGCTGGTTTTGGTTTTTGGTATTTTGATGCTTCTGCCCGTGCAATTGAATATCTTTACCTGGTTCACCCTGCCTTCGGAGGTCTCGCCCTCTTGGAGCGCCACGCTGGATATTGATAAGCAGATCTTAAAGGAGAGGCCGATCTTTGGCGCGGGGCCCGGCAGTTATTCTTACGCCTACGGTCTATATCATGACAAAGTGATAAACCAAACTGATTTTTGGAACGTGCGCTTTAGCGAGGGCATTTCTAAGATCGCCAGCCAGCCGGTCATTTTGGGATTGGCGGGATGGCTGACTTGGCTCATTATCGTGATTGGGTTTGCGGCCTACGGCTTTTGGTCACTTATCAGAAAACGCGGCCGGAATTGGCCGCTGGCCTTAGCTGTATTTTCCGCCTGGTTCCTGCTGGCTTTCCTACAATTTCTTTACGGAACTAATTTATCTTTAGAATTCGCTTTCTGGATGATGCTGGGCTTGTCATTTTTGAGCTTAAAGACTTTGGTGATTAAGGGTAGCGAGGATACGGAAGTTGAGATAGCCAAAATTCCGGCGATGGCTGTTTCTTTTGACCGCACTTCGCCTTTCGCCTCTTTGCTGTCTTTCTCGTTCGTGGTGGTTTTGGTCTTGACTATCAGCGCGCTGTATTTAGGCGGCAGTTATTATTACGCTGATATTTTGTATCAAAAAGGAGTGGACGCGGTGAATGTCAAGAATGACCTGGAGAACGGCACAGTGAAGATCAAGGACGCGGTGCTGCTTAATCCTTATAACGATCTTTACTTAAGAACGCTTTCTCAGGCCGCGCTGCAGCGCGTGACCCAGGAGCTAACTAAGCCTCAAAGCACCCAGCGCGATGCTAATGTCCAGAATTTGATCGCGACAGCCATCAACATCGGTAAGCGCTCAACGGACCTGGCGCCGCTTAACTCGGATAACTGGATGCAGCGGGCTACGATCTATCGTTCGGTGATC
Organism: uncultured Candidatus Saccharibacteria bacterium; assembly: GCA_964579775.1. Lineage (GTDB taxonomy): Bacteria > Patescibacteriota > Minisyncoccia > Portnoybacterales > GWB1-42-6 > UBA8475. The sequence continues at coordinate 14,343 of CAZOGP010000012.1, forward strand.
GGTTATGTCAGCGGAGCGGAACAGTGGGCATTCGACGCTTACAATGAAGCAATAAAGCTGGAACCGCAAAATCCGCTTTATTATCTGGAATTTGGCCGCACCTATGTTTTAGCTTCTGATGTTCAGGCGCAAACCGCGCAAAAAGATAAAGACGCGGCGGCCAAGATGAAAGAGTATTTAACCAAAGCGGAGGAGACGCTTAAAAAATCCGTGGAGATGAAACCTGACTACGCTTCAGCTCTGTTTGAACTGGCTTTGGTCTATGACCGGGAAGGCCAAAGCGACCAGGCGATCGCTAATATGATCAAGACGAGGGACTTATATCCGCAGGATGTCGGTGTGGCCTTTCAGCTGGGATTGTTGTACTACAAAAAAGCTGCCTGGGCCGACGCCAGAGCGGAATTGGAACGGGCCGTGCTGATCGATGGGACTTATTCCAACGCCCGGTATTTTCTAGGCCTGGTCTATGATCAGCAGGGCAACAAGGCTGCGGCCATTGACCAATTTGTCGCGGTGGAAAAATTGAATCCGGACAACCAGGAGATCAAAACCGTTTTAGCCAACCTGCGCGCGGGGCGACCCGCCATCGCGCAGGTGCCTAAGCAGCCCAGCGAAGTGCCGATACAATAGAAATTTGAAATTTATCCATGTCATCCCGAACTTGTTTCGGGATGACATGGATGCTGAAACAAGTTCAGCATGACAATATAGACAAAACTGCGCCCCGCATTTATGCGGGGCGCAAGTGTTTTTTGGGTGGAAACAAAATAGCAGTAAAACATTGACAAGATAGCTAAACCATAGTATGTTGTTTTTAGTTCCTTTCGATTCGGGTCGGGAAAAGGGAGAAAATAAAAAAAGTGTATATAAAGGAGGCGTATAATGGCTGATTATGATTGGTTGCGTAGGCAGATTGATAAGGAGTATGATCAGGAGCGCAGAGAACATCAAAATCGCAAGGATCTTTTGATAGGGGCGTTGATCGGCTTATTGTTTTTAGGATTTCTATCGCCTCAGCCAATCAGCGGTATACTTTTCTTCTTGGCGTTCCTCGTTTTTTTGCCCCTTCTCTCCGGGGGTCCACCTGACCCAAACATTCATAAAGATCGGTATAATGAGCGTCAGGAAGCTCTTCAAGTGTTAAGAGACCGTAATCGGATTTAACAAACGACCCCCAAAGCTGCGATGCAGCTTCGGGGGTTTTTATTGCGGAAAAAATAGTTGTCATCCCGGGCTTGACTAAGCCTGCCCCGTACTTGATACGGGGGGATCCAGG
>CAZOGP010000013.1:0-14420 GCA_964579775.1 uncultured Candidatus Saccharibacteria bacterium
TTTATATTGGACTGACGAATAGTGGCTCATGTCTAAATATTATCCCAGCCTAAAAGTTCCGGGAGTTTATCTTTTATGGTTTCATAATTTCTCTTAGCTAAAATGTCATTAGCCAAAGTATGGATTTTTTTAACGTCTTCCCTGGTAAAATCCTTAGTGGCGATTTGCGGCACTTCGGTCATCACCTTAAGACGCGACAGGTCCAGCTCTTCTTTTATGGCGCCCATCTCTTTAGCCATCTGATACGCTTCGGTACCTGGAAAGGGCTGCAAGATATAAAAGCGCGACGAATGAAGAGATGACTCAAAAGCGTATCTTAAGGTCTTAAGCATGGTGGAGCGAGTTTCGCCGGGATACCCAAAAATAAAAAATCCGGTGGTATAAAACCCGATTTCGTTGGCCTGTTGGATAATTTTTTGCGCCTGCTGTAAGTCCAGTTTTTTCCTGATGATGTTATCTAAAAACGCCTGATCGCCGTTCTCAACCGCGAAAGACAAGTCCGTCAGCCCGGCTTTAAATAAATATTCTAATACTTCCCTGTCCAGCGACGGGATATACAAGCCACTAGGCATAGAAAGCCTGATCTTATATTTCCGGTCAATGATGGCGCGGCAAATTTCAATTGTCCGGCTCCGCGAAACCGTGAAGTTATCGTCAATTATCATTATTTCTTTCACGCCGCGCTTGACCAACAAATCAATTTCCGCCAGCACGCTTTGGGCCGAGCGCATCCGGTAAACCCCGCCATAAAACTTATGCACCGCGCAAAAAGTGCAGCGGTTGGGACAGCCGCGGCTGGAACTTATACAAGCGTGGGGGATAAAAAGAGCCTTGGGTTTGTTCCGGCGCTGATAATTAAAAATCGCGGCAAAACAATTCCTTATTATCGGCCAAGAAAGCGCCTGATAATAAATAAATCTTTTTACGGCTTTCTTCAAATTAAAGCTGTCACTCCAATTGTAGCCGACGTGCTTAGCATAATCGTAGAGCCGGTCAAAATCCCGCCAAGGCAAAGGCAAATCGTCCAAGTTCATTTTCATCGGCCGCGGAGCAGTAACTGCCGCTTGTCCGTCTGCTTGCCGATAAGCCAACCCTCTTACTGTGGCCGGATTTTCTAAGTTTTGCAACAATTTCGGCAAAGACTCGTCGCCCTCCCCGATTATAATAAAATCGAAATTCTTATCATCGGCCAAGATCTGTTTCTGGTACAAAGAAGGAAAATTCCCGCCGCCCACGACCAAAATACTGCTATCCGTTTGCTTGGCCAGCGCGGCGACGTGAAAAAAAGCCTTAGCCTGGGCAAAAAACATGCCAGAAATCGCCACCACCTGGGGCTTGAATTGCCTGATCTTTTTGATGATATCCTCATCGCTGCTGCCGCACCGATAAATATTGGCTGATTGTAGAAAAACAGTTTTTTCCGGATGTTCAACTAAGCAGTCGTAAAGCGCCACCTGATGTCCTTGCGCCGCCAAGGCCGAATAAAGATATTGCAACCCCAGCGGTTCGAACGGCAAAAAACCCAGCTCGTTTTTTTGCATTTCAAAATACGGCCTGATCAGTAATACTCTTTTAGTTTGATTTTTAGAAGTCATGCGATTGAGTGATTTGGGGATATTTTTTCATCAGTTTTTCAAAACTTGCCAGAACAAACTCCGGGCTGATTTCCTTAACGCACCTTAAATGGCCGAGGCGGCAGCTCGAGACCGAATCCAGACCGTTACTGCACGGCCAGCAAGATAAATTATTAACGTGAACTGCCTCGCATTTTTCATAGATCGGCGGCTGGGCCAACATACTGCAAGGACCCAAAATATCAATGACCGGAACATCCAGGGCGTTGGCGATATAAAGCGGTCCGGTATCCGCGCTGATAAAATAATCAAATCTTTTAAATAAAGCCGGCACTTCTCCTAAGGAAAAATCTTCGCAAGTAATAATAGCGGCTGAGCCGACCAGCTCTCTGAATTCTTCCAGCATCGGTTTGTCTTTAGGCTCGCCCACCGCGATGATCTTATAACCAAAGTTCGCCGCGATCAACCTCGCCAATTCGGCAAAATTAGTTACACCCCATTCTTTAAATTTATTGCCGGCGCTCAAACAAAAACCCACCACCAGATCTTCTTTGATAATACCTCGTTCGGCTAAAAACCTAGCCGCTTTTTTAACTGATGCCTCATCAACAAAAACTTCTTTTTTTAAATTATTTTCCGTGATACCGATAAATTTTAACAAATCCAGGTAATGCCTAACCGATAACGTTTCTTTTTGCAAGGTTAATCGGTAAGTACACAACAAAGCAGCCAGCAAGTTGCTAAAAAAACCGCTTTCCTTGCTAATCGTGGTTATTCTTAAGGGAATCGCCGCCACGAAAGGCAGGATAAAATTAAGAGTGCCGGGGTTCAAATTCAGACAAATGGAAAATTTTTCTTGGCTGACTTTTTTTATCAACCCCCAAACGTCCGACAGGTTCTTTTTTTTATTAAAACTATGGGTTATTAATTGGTCTATGCGCGGATTGTGCTGTAAAATTTCTCTGACCCTAGGAATTACCAAAACCGTTAAATGCGAATCTGGAAAATTTGCTTTCAACGACCGAAAAACCGGTGTGGCGCAGATAAGATCCCCGATCTTCGCGTTATCAATGATCAAAATCTTTTTGGGGCCGCCGGGCTTGGCTGAAATCTTTTTTAACCAAATTGCCAAGTAAAAAAACGGGGCCGCGAACAAAACGCCCGCCATTATCAATCCTTCTTTAAAAACTATTCTAAAAATCGCCAAGTTCATTAATAGTTGATTTTGACAAACGAGGACGATGCGTCAGTAAGGACATATCGTCCGAGTGCCGTCAAAATATAGGGTATTTTAAGCCCAGAGCTTTGTTCTATAATTTAATACCCTCTATTTTATATTCTTTAAGGCCAACGGTATTTTTTTTGATGATGGTCGTTATTTCGTCGCTATACCCCAGGTACCCGGCAATTCCGTATATTTTCAACGCCTGCCCCAGTTCTTCTTTTTCCGCTAATTTTTTTATGGTCGAAGGGGCAAAATAAACAAAGCTGCAATTATTGTAATAATTGAGTATATTCGCCTGCCAACCTGTCATAATAACGCTTAATTGGCCTGCCGGGCAAGAGATGGGATGAGCGGTTATCGCTCTGATCGCGCTGCCGGTTGACTCAAATTCCAAAGAAAGCTCACGGATACTCCACCAGCTGATCTGAACAAAAACAACTAGAAAAATTATGATAACCGCGGCTTCAATCTTTTTTGTTGACAACCACCAAAGATCGACCGTAACAGAAAGGCTCCTGGCTAGTTTATCCAGGCCTACCGCCGCCAACAAAGAAACCGGCAGAGAAATAATTGACAGTTGGGCGAAATTTGAAGTTTTCAAAAAGATTAAGAACAAGATCCAGGTCGCTAAAAAATAAGCGCAGAACAAAATCAGCGGTTTTTCTTTTTTTTCGCGAAGCTCAATTATTCCCAGAACCATAAAAAACCAGGTTAATAGCCCGCCAAAAGTTATCAGCGACAAAAACAAACCTTTAAAATAGATCCAGGCTGAATACAGACGCGTAATAATTTCCGCGCGAAAAAAACCCACTTTATAACCGAATTCTTCCAAAAAAGCGCCCTGGTCTCCCCAAAACTGGAACCAGCCGCCTGAAGCATGGCCCAAAGAAGCAACGTGGTCCTTCAAGAAGCCGTCCCGATCATAATGAAAGGTATAAGAATCCGGGAATAAATGACCGACGACCGCGAACGAATCTTCATATTGATTGGTCGCGCCGAGCATCTCGGTCAAATACACGTTGCCGCCGATAAAAAATAAGGGCAAGACCACCGCCAAAAAAACCAAGGAGATAACAACTGAATTCAAAAATGACCTTTTGGTTAGGCCGCCAGCTGGCCAAAATTCCAAAATTACAAACGGTAAAAAGGCAATGAAAAAACTGTTTTTAACGGCCGCCGACAATCCCAAAAAGAGTCCCGCCAGGGCTAAAGATAATATTTTCCTTTCTTTGGGCCAGAAGAAAACCAGCGCGGCCACGGCCAAAAAGAACACCGCCCATTCGTTATTGCCAACCGCGTTGGACGCAGGCAAAGAAAAAGGCGCCAGAGCCGACAACAAAGCCGCCGTCAGGCCTACCCGTAAAGAATATATCCGATAAATAATAAAAAAGAATAAAACCGACGCTAAAGAATTAAGGATAAAAGAAGCATACATCGGCAAGTTCGGCTGGAAGCCAAAATAGCGGAACAATAAACCATAGATATAAAAATTTAGTTTATTTCCGAGGTTCGTCGGCACGCCGTCACTCTTTACCAGCTTAGACGACAAAACCACGTTGTCTTTATTCTCGTATGACAGCAAGCCGGTTTGCGCCCAGTTGCGCGCGATAATTAAATTAAATTGCGTCGTGGAGACAAAACCCTTAACGCGATAAAGACCGTATCTAACGAAAAAACTGGTTAAAAATATCAGACCGGCTAAAACAATTAAGGTCACTTTTTTATGTCCGGCAAAAAAATCCGTCATATAAAAATTTAAAAATTAGAGGTTAATGAAGGGCCTCAATTTTTCCATAAATTTACCCCAGCTCAAAAACAAATCCAGCAAGCCATTAGCAAAAATAATAACAACAGCGGTCAAGAGTATCCGGTCGGTCCACCACTTAAACCTCCCAGCTAAATAAACAATAAAATAACCGGCGAAAATGGCCAGCAAGGGATAGACCTGAAAACGGTACCTTGTTTCCACTACTGTAACAAAAATTATCAGCGGAGTAAAGATAAGGAAAGCCAATAAATAATAGAGTTTTTTATCTTGAGCCATAATGCTTTTTACTGTCCCCGACAGCCCCAAAATGAGCAAAACAACCCCCGCCGCGGCCGAAGACAAAATAAATAATAATTGACCGAGCCCATGCTGATAGAACCACCAGCCCATGGGCCGGATAATGCTGAAATATTTGTTGACCCTTAAGGCGGTCAACTTAATGAACTCCGCCGGATAGTCGCGTAAAAAAGCTTTGAATTGCTTTGCGGATTCAGCGTTAACTTCTTTGATCTGATGCGCCTCAATAAATTTATAATGTTCCGCCATGGGCGTTTGTTCTCCGTCAGCGCCGTGGTAATTACCGATCCAAAAATTATAACTGCCGGCCGCGCCAAACGGCATGATTTCGCCGTAGACCCGCCAGTTCCTGACAGTCCAGGGCGTCCAGACCAAAAGTAAAGCCAAACAAAACAGAACCAGCGGCCAAAACTTCTTTCGGCTCAAAAAGAAAAATAAGATCACCGGCAATAAAAATAGCACCGGGGGCCTGCTCAAAACCGCCAGCGCTGCGGCTAAGCCCAAAGACGCCGCCAGACAATTGGCCGGCCGGTAAAGATAACGGAAGAAAAGATAGAACATCAAACAAACAAAAAATAAGTATAAAGTTTCCGTCATCAGCATCGCCGAGATCTCGATCAAATCCGGGAAAAAACCGATGATCGCCGCCGCCCATAGGCCTATGGTTTTCTTCTTTTCGTTATCGGCGAATATCGCCATCGCTGTCAGATAAACCAGCCAGGCGGTTAAGGCGCGCAACAAGGCCTGCGCCAGCCAAACCGGCCCGTAGCGATGGCCAAAAACTTTATAAAATCCGGCTAAAAAATATTCATAGAGCGGCCCCACCCGGGCGATCGCGTAATCATTACTCAACTCTCCCGTCAAATGCTCCCGATAACCATTGCCACTGATGATGTTAACGGCAATATTATCATAGGCCCGCGCATCCACCGCCGGCTTGATGCGGAAATAAAAAGAATAGGCGGCTGACAGCAGAAACGAAATAACCAAAATAATTAACAAAAACCTATTGTTTCTAATAAACTCCGTGGTCATAAAGAAAGATTATATATATTATAGCTGTCGATCGATTTAATCAATTGATATTTCTCCCGAACGATATTTTCATACTTTTTAAATTCTTCTTCTTCGCGCCCGGCGATTATTATATCCGGCAATTGCTCAGCCTTTAGCGCTAAAGGGTTGACGCCTAAAACCGGCAAGCCCAGCATCTTAAGTATCTGGATTTTTCTCGCCGGATCAATCAGACAAGCGATCGCCGGCGAATTGATGATTCCCACCGTCTTGTTTTCCGGCTGCGTTTTGATAAATTCTAAAACAGTTTGCGAAAGATTGGAAGTAAATAGATCCGCGCGATAAAGCAAGTGCCACAATTGCAGGCCGGTTAACGAAAGAAGTATCAGAGAGAATAAAAACTTTCTTAGCCGCTCTTTTTTAAAATTGATCTTGTCTAAAATATTCGCCCAAGCGTAAGGAATAATTAAAAAAAGCAGTAGCTGACCGGCGATAAGATAACGCAGCCAGCCGGGGCTCCGCAAAAAATAAAAGAAGGCCAAAACGCAATAAGCCAGCGTGAAAATTAAAAAATTCTTATGCTGCTTAAAAAAATCCTTTCTCATAAAGATCGCCAACGCCATAACCGCCAGTAGCGCGCCAAAATAAATGATTGTTGAGTGGTGCCAAAAAATCGCCAAATTAGCCATAATATTATCCCCGGCGGAGATTTCGCCGAACGGTTTTTTATAAAAAGCCGCCAGTTTTGCCCATTCTGATACCAAGAAAAGATTAGGCATAGCGATTACCAGCCAAGCCAGTATCGGCAGTGCCGCGCCAGAAAAAATCGCCAGGCATCGCTTAAGCCATTCCTGCCTATGCCAAAGAATAACCAGGGCCACAACGGGCAGGGCCAACAAATAGATCGAAGGTTTGGCGGCCGCGGCCAGACCCAAAAATATCCCGCCAAGAAAAATACCGCCGCCCTGACCGCCTCGATACCACAGCCAATAAACGGCGAGTATCAAGAAGAAAAATCCCGGAATCTCCCCCATCACGCACCGTCCGTTGGCGTAGAAAGGGGCAAACGTAGCGATCAACAGCAAGGACCAGGCGGCGTAGCGCTCCCCAAAAATTTTTCTTACTAACCAGATCACCATTAAAAGCGCGGCGGCCAGCCAAATCAGCATATAAACTCGCGCCTGAACAAGACCAAATCCAAAAATTTTAAAGAACAGCGCCAAGGGTAAGGTGACCGGATACCCCGTATTTTGCAGCAACGCCTGCTGGCCGGAAAAATTCCCCGGGCTGACTGAAATATCCAACTTGCCAAACAAAGAAAAATTCCTGGCCAGCTCTATATTAATGCTTTCGTCAAACCAAAGCCTCGGTTTGGTGGTCAGGGTCTGGCCGGAAAAAACCAAAACCCAAATCAGCACGGCTACGCATAGTAGGCTAAATTTATATTTACGCAAAAAATTTATTATTGAACTTAGCATTTTAAAATTCTCCTAATTAAATTCATTAACTCCCGCCCGGTACAAAAGATACCGCCACATCACCCGCAAAATACCCAAGCCATATTCAACGCTCCGACGGAAACTGATCATAGAGGCTTCCGGAAAATAGTAAGTTAAAATCGGAATTTCCTCAATTTTAAAGCCGGCAATCTTCAGTTGTACGATAATTTCCGTGTCAAAAACAAAATCATCGGAGTTACTTTCCAGGGGAATACCCTTTAAAGCGCGACTGGAATAAGCCCGGAAACCCGAGTGGTATTCGGTCAAACCTAAACCCAAGATCGTATTTTCAACAAAAGTTAAAAAAATATTCGCCAGAAACTTCCAATACGGCATGCCGCCTTTTAAAGCGTTGTTTTTTATTATCATCCGCGAACCAAAAACCGCGTCCGCCCGGCCGGCAACCAAGGGAGCGATTATCTCCGGAACGGATTTAGGGTCGTATTGATGGTCAGGGTGCACCATCACGACAATATCCGCGCCCTGCGCCAATGCGTTCTTATAACAAGTTTTCTGATTCCCCCCGTAGCCCCGGTTTTGAGGATGAACAAAAGTTTTAAGCCCCAGGCTTCTAGATAATTGGGCCGTATCGTCTCGGCTGGCATCGTCAACCAAAATAACATCGTCCACCCAATCCATGGGCAGATCGTCCAAGGTTTTTTTCAGGGTTCTGGCGGCATTATACGCGGGCAAAACCACGATGACTTTTTTATTATTGGCCAGTTGACTCATATTTTTTTCTTTCCTTAATAATGCCCGAAGAATAATGGTAACAAACATTAAAAAACCAATGAAGTTTCTTATTTCTTCTTTCTAAAAATTTCCAGCTGGACAGTTTTTTCGTTAAAAAATTAAAAAGCCTCACTTGGCCGGGGAATAGGTCAAAAGGCGCGTACCGAAATTTAATTTCCCAATAATCTTTTCTATTTTTTTTGTTTAAACGCGTAAAAAGGATAAAAGCATTACCAACTAAAAACATTCTCTTGTAAAAATTGGCTGGCTCATGAGGGTGTGAATGATAAACTATGGCCGCCGGATCAAAATAAATTTTCACGTTCTTCTTGGTTAGCCTCAAACCAAAATCTATGTCCTCAAATCCAAAAACAAATCGTTCGTCAAACCGCAGATCGCCGACCAAAACCTTAGGCACGGAAATATTACAAGTATAAAAATGGTGCCAACCGGCATCTTTAAAATTCTTTATCGTCCCGAAATGAAACTGCGGACCATTCGGAGCGAGATATCTCATAAAGTCGCTTACGCCGATTGATTCATCCCAGGCGGACAGCCCCAGCAAAGCGAACCTGTCTTCTTTGTATTTTTGATAGGCTTCATTGTGTTTTTCCAAAAGATGTTTGTCAAAGATCGTATCATCGCCGCAAAACAATAGGATTTCTCCCCGGGCATTTTCTATGCCGGTATTTTTAGCCCGCCCGTGCCCAAGATGCTCTTGAAAAAAATACCGGATGTTAATTTTATTTTTTCGGGAAAATTCTTCTGCGACCAGTCTAGTGCTATCCCCACTACTGTCATCAACAATAATAACCTCGAAGTCGTCTTTTGAAAAATTCTGCGATTCAATGGAAGACAAAGTTTTTGCCAAAGTCTCGCACCGGTTATAGGTAGGGATAATAACGCTAAATTTCATGATAAAAATCTTGATATTACTTGTTCTTCAGATAAAAATAAGGCAACTTGAACACGGTTTTGAAATCTCGGGCCAGGCTGGCATTTATAAAACAAATATGCGTACAGTGACAACGATTATTTTTTAGGGACACCCGCTGACTGGCCGCCGCCGAGGCGCTTAAAAGTTTTTTCAAATCATAATCGTAGTCGCGGATATTCCCCGTTACCCCCAGCAATTCGCACTGGCCAACGTCGCCGCTCGGATAAACAACGGCAATCGTCTGGCCCGCCACGCACTCCATCGGCCATTTTTTGCCAGCCAATACCAATTCTTTCAAATACTGAGTGTAGGCCAGGTGGCCAAGCGTCACTAATTTATTGATAAAACTAAAAATGAGATTCCGACCAATTTGTTTTTTAAAATACCAACGGCGATTGACTAGGATAAAATCGTGCATCTCTTTTATCTCGGCTAAATCAGCCGGCGCCAACGTCTTATCGCGCGCATCACCTCTTAAAACTTCGAAGGCGTGATAATCAAGATTAAATTGCCTTAAAAAAACAGCTAATTTTTTTAATTCACCAATGTTTTCCTTATGGAAGACCGAATTAACGATGACTTGCAGATTTTTATGGTTATTTTTCAACGCCACTAACCCTTCAATGGTTTTAATGGCGTTGGCAAAAGCGCTTGGCACGCCTCTTAACTTATCATGATATTCGCCCAGGCCATCCAAAGAAGGGTTAATAGAGATCGTCAAATCAGGCCAAGCTTCAAGCAACGCCTCAACGGTCGACAAGATCTTTTCAGTCAAAAAGCCGTTAGTCGGAATATAAAGGGTATCGATTTTATTGTTCCGCGCAAAAAACCCGACAATCTCTTTTAGGTCCGCCCGCAAAAACGGCTCTCCCCCGCCGATCAGCAATAGAGAAAAAATCCCTAAATTTTTTGAGATCTTTTCAAACTCCGCCAAGGATAAGTCGTTTCCCTGATTAAGGCTAGCGTGAAAGAAACAGGTCCGGCACTGAAAATTACAATTAGCTGTAACGTAGAGTATCAAAAAATTTAGTTCCTTCCTTTGAAAGACCTGTTTCTTGGCGTAATTAAAATATTTAGTGATCTCTCCGACCATAGTTAACTTAATCCTTGTTTATCATCAAAGCGCCGGCTTTTTTCACTAAACCGCCGCTTACGAACCTTAATAATAAAAAGCCGCCTTTGAGTTCCTGCCAAAATTGCTCAAGGGACCTGATATGACTCAACCGGCGCCAGATGATCTTGGGCCGGAAATAAAATCGCCGGTGGGCCAATTCATAATAATACTGCATTTTATCCTGGGCCAATCCCGGTAATTCTAAAACGACGTTAGACATGCTGTAGTCGTTCCAACTAAAGCTCTTAATATAGCCCCGCTCTTTGGCCCAGTTGAATAATTCCGTCCCGGGATAAGCGGTAGCAATATTGAACTGCACTTCATCCGGATCAAGCTTAATGGCAAAATCTATCGTCTTTTTAATGGTCTCTTCCGTTTCACCCTGGTTGCCGATCATGAAAGACGCCCGCGTTTCAATGCCCAGCCGCCGCGCCAATCGTACCGCATCCGTCACTTGCGCCAAAGAAATCCGCTTGTTGATATTTTTTAAGATCTGCTCGTCCGCCGACTCCACGCCAAACAAAATCAAGTGACACCCCGCTCTTTTCATCACTCGCAATAATTCTTCATTAATGTGATCAACCCGAGTAAAGCAGGACCAAGTCAAATCGATTTTTTCTCTCTCAATTATATCACAAAATTCTTTCACGACCCCCTTAAATAAAGTAAAGGTGTCATCATAAAATGCGACTTCCCTGACGCCATAATCCCTCTGCAAGATCTTAATTTCATCAATAATATTACGGGCTGAACGTTTTCTGACGATTCCCCGGAAAGTCCGGTAGCAAAAAGTGCACCGGCCGGGGCACCCCCGCGTGGCAAACATTATCATCACGGGCAAGCGCCGATAGCTGCCGACAGCCGGATAATATTTATCCATAGGCAGTAAATGATACGCCGGCGGCGGAATTTTATCCAGGTCATCGATCAGTGGCCGAGGCGCGTTCCTAACAATCCGACCATCCTTTCTATGGCATAACCCTAAAATTTCTGCTGGCGCCCGGCCGTCGGCTAACTCCCGCATCGTTTCCTCTCCTTCGTCAATGACAACATAATCAACGCTGGCCTGCGCCATAACTTCCTCCGGCAAAACCGACGGGTGCACACCGCCAAAAACTGTTTTGGCCCCAGGAAAGAATTGCTTGGCGGACGCGGCCAGCGCTAAAGCGTTATTTATCAAGGGAGTTGTCGCTGTCAATCCCACCAAATCAAATTGTTCGGGGTATCTTTTCAGGGCCTCCTCCGCTTCCTTGACCGTGAATTGCTCGGCCGAACAATCAAGGTATTTTACCTGATGCCCCGCTTTTTCCAGCACCGCCGCGATATAAGCCAAACCCAGGCTCGGCCAGCAACTGGCCACCCCTTTCCATAGATTTTTATCCTCGCCAATGACCCAAGGAGGATTGATAAGGAGTACCTTGCTCATAATATTTAATTATTCTAATTTCTAATTGACCTAATGTTGCTTAATGTAAAATGTAAATCTCAAAATGGAAAATGACAAATTTCCAATGACAAATGACAAATCAATGACTAATGATTAAATGTCAAATTACTTATATTTTCTTTGAACAATAGCTGAAAATATTAAAGTTAATTCGTGGGCTTCTTGCCATAGTTTGCGACACTTTTCGGCTTTATCTGCTTCAGCGGTAGCGAGCATATGCAGCCAATGAGTAGTTTCTTTAGCTTCTTTCTTGCAAATACCTATCTTATAGACAAAGTCCTTCTTTGACTCGGCGCAATCGGCTTCCATGTAATTAGCTCCAATGCTAGTAGCAGAACGGATTAGTTGAGAGATGATTGATTTATTAATGTTTGACTCTCTAATATTCTTGGCAAAAACTATTATCTCCACACCGAACCTAGAAGTGCGTTCGGCAAGATCGTATTTAGTTTTGTCATTTGGATTTTGAACTTGATTTGTCATTGGTAATTAGTCATTGGTCATTTGAGAAATTTATACTTCAGCAATGTCCAAACTGCTTCAAAAAAATCTTGCCAATTGATTTTCTTACCTTCATTTTTATGGCGCGGATAATAATTTATCGGCACTTCATAAATCGGGACGCCGCGCTTGGCGATCTTAGCTGTTACTTCCGGACAAAATTCAAAATGTTCGCATTTCAAATCAAGACTTTTCAGCAAATCCGCCCTAAACATTTTATAGCAAGTCGGCTCGTCGGTAATTTTAATTCCGTATAAAAGATTAGCCAGCCAAGTTAAAGTTATACCGCCCAAAGCGAAAATATGTCCCGAGTGGCGGCTTTTCAAATAACTGCGCGCCAAGCGCCGCGAACCATAGACAACTTGCGCGTTGCTGGCTGCCATTTTGGCCAGCATAATTTTAAAATCATTAGGATCATATTCCAAATCAGCGTCCTGAATGACGATTATGTCTCCGCTCGCCACGGCAAAACCAGTCCGCAACGCCCGCCCCTTGCCGTAATTTTTTTCGTGATATAGAACTTTATATTTGTCTTCGTACAATTTTATAATTTCTCTCGTGCCATCAGTAGAAAAATCATCGACAATAATGATTTCTTTCTCCACACCTAAATCGGCCGCCTCAACTCTTTTCAGAATTTCGGCAATGGTATTTTTTTCGTTAAAGACCGGAATAACAATAGATATTTTCATTTTTATGAAAATTCAAATTATTTTTTAAATTTATTATAGACATCGATCGCTTCTGATGTTTTCGCCCTGAACTGCCAAGCGGAAGTCGTGGAATCGATAGAATTTCTTTTCAGCCTGAAAAGATCGCTGTCTTTTCCCACCAGCCCTTCTTTAACTAAAACCGCCCCCCGCCAATCGTTCTTTTTTAGGTACTGGTCAATTTCCGGGTTATAGTGGCCCTTGGGATAACAAAAAATATCAGCCTTGGCGCCGGTCAACTTTTCTAAGAAATCCCTTGATTGGTCTATTTCCCGGCAGCCTTCCGCCAAGCTGACTTCATCCAGCAAACAGTGGCTTTGAGTATGAGGCATAAATTCCACCAGCCCGCTTTGCGCCATTTCTCTTATCTGCTCCCGGGATAAACATGGCAGTGTTATACCTTCGGAATTTTTAATTTGGCCGCCGACAAAATTCGTGGCAACAAATATCGTCGCCGGAAAAGCGTATTGCTTAAGCAACGGAAGAACTATTCCGTAGTTATCCCTGAAACCATCATCAAAGGTTAAGCAGACCGTATTACTGACGTCTTCCTGGCTCTTAATTTTTTTAATAAGCTCGGAAAGTTTTATTATCTTATATTTTTTCCTCTTTAAATACGCCAGCTGCCATCTGAAATTATTTTCTTTCACCGAAAAAAAAGCACCGCTGTCCCCTACCGAATGGTACATTAAAATGACTGCCCGGCCGCCCAGTCCGGGAAAAAAACAATCCAACCAAAAAAATATTATATTTTTTAACAATTGCTTAATCATAATTGTCCCAACCTGCCGACTTCTATCGCCGGACGCCTACAAAATTTCTTTTAGCCTATCCGCTAAAACCGCTAAGCTGTGCTTTTTGACGACGAATTGGCGCGAGGAAACAATAATTTGCTGCTTACCGGCCTCATCCAAAGACATCGCATTTTTAATTACCCCAGCTAAATTTACCGGGTCATTATCGCTAAAAAATAAGCGCTTGTCCAGCTCGCCGGCCAAAGATTCGTTGGACATCAAAACCAAACAGCCGCAGGCCATAGCCTCAAAAATAGTCTTATCCAAACTACCGGAAGGAGTTAAATTGATAAAAATTTCGCTCTGCGCGTAGATGGTCGGCGCTTGCCAATATGGCACGCCCTTGACGAATTCAACTCTATCCTCTAATCCATAATCTTTAACCATTTGCTTAACGTTCTCCAAATAAAGCTTATCTCTGACCGGCGCATCGCCGACAATTCTGGCCGTAAAATCAGCGCCCTCTTTCTTCAATATATTTAAGGCGGCTATCAGCCGATCCGGTCTTTTTACCGGTGAGATGCGGCCAAAAAACAACATTGACCCTGGCATTCTTATTATTCTCCGATCGGGCTTAAAAAAATCCGTATCCACCCCCACCGGCATCAGCTTGGTTTTTTTATATCGGGCAACGAACGCGAATTGGGAGGTGCAAAAAACGACATGAGAAAAAACCACGGCGAGCCGCGCCCAAAAACCGTCGGCTTTATGATTGCGCCACAGTAATATTTTTTTACCCAATGTCCGCCAGGCCAATCCGCCTAAGATCACATACTCCTGATTCATATGGACAAAAACCGAATCGTAA
>CAZOGP010000014.1:0-13235 GCA_964579775.1 uncultured Candidatus Saccharibacteria bacterium
GGAGTAGTTTTTCTTGGGCGACTTTCTCGCTATCGCTCGAACCACGCTGCGCTCTCGTTCCGCTACGCTCCACTCGGGGCACATAACACGGTTCCCGCAGTTGGCTCGCCGCTCGCTCCCGCGAGCGACATCGCCCAACTGCGGCATATCCTAAATTTTGCTTCGCGAGCCAGCTCGCCGCGCAAAACTTCGGATATGCCGCGGCGCGTTGTGCCGAAATTTAAAAATACTTCTATCAAGCCCTCATCCTCTCAATCAGGGCTTTTTGTTTGCGATTAAACCGCCAAATTAGCCAAAGCAAGAACACGTAATAGATTCCCCCGCCCAACCACGACCACTCAAAATTTATTGCGGCCAAGGGAAGTTCCGCCAGCAGCTCAATAATTTTAATTTCGTATGACAAAAATAGCCAAGCGACCCAGCCTAAAATCTGGCCTAGCGGCAAAAAGATCAAACCGACCAAAGCCGATAAAAATCCCGCCAGCATGGTTAAAGGAATAACCGGCAAAACCAAAATGTTGGCCAGCGGCGCGATCAATGACAGCTGGCCGAAATTGACGACGAGCAACGGCAAAACCGCGATTTGAGCGGCCAAAGTGGCAGCTAAAACTAACTTGACGGATTTTATTGCCTTTGCCAAAGAACCTTCTTTCTTTTGACCGGAGATAAATTTTTTTTCCTCCTTATCCGGGTCAAAATATTTTTGCAAAATTGGCAGAACATAGATTAAGCCGAGCGTCGCGGCAAAAGATAATTGGAAACCCAGATCCCAAACCAGCACGCGCGGGTTCAAATACACCATTATCGCGCCGGCCAAAACCAAGGCATTGCGGATTTGATACAGCCGACCCACTTGCTGGGCCAAAAGCACTAAAATGCCCATCGTCGCCGCGCGCACCACGGAAGCCGCCGCGCCAGTCATCAAAACAAAAAGCACGATGACCGCGACCGACAGCCAAAAAGACACTTGCCGACGCACCATAAAAAAATTAAATAGCTCCATCAAGGCCACGGCAATTATCGTGATGTTAAATCCGGATAACGCGATAATATGGGTCGTGCCGGTGCGCGAAAAAGCAGCAGTTAAATCCGTCGGCAAGCCTCGTTTATCGCCCAGCAGCAGCCCGCCTAAAAACGCTCCTTGTGGCTCAGTTAAAATCTGGCCGATGGAGTCTTTGAATTTATTTTTTACGAATAATAATTTACCCATCAGCCAATTGCCCTGGTCTTGGGCCAGTAATTTTATCTCCGGAAAATAAACTAGGGAAAAAATATCATCTTTAGCTAAATACTTTTGATAATCAAAGTCCTCGCTGGACTTGGGCGTAACCAATTTTCCGCTTACTTCTATGCTATCGCCATATTGATACAACGGATATTTTTTCGCCACGACTAAAATTTTACCGTCGGTTTTTATCGTCTGACTGACAGTATAGCCGTAGTCGGAAGATTTAATACTAGCTGCCGCCACCGTGTATTTCACGTTATCGCTCCGCACATCCGGCTCTTCGGCGAGCACGCCGGTCAAAATAATTTTTCTCTTATCATTGAACTGCTTAACTAAATTATCGCTATCCGATACTGCCAAAGACCGCCAGGCGCCGCCAGCCAATACCATCAAACAAAAACCGGCTATCACGATTTTTGGCGTCCGCCCCCAAAATATCGCCGCCAGCATCACGCCTAAAATTAAAATCCCCAGCCAAGCTGGCCGGGAAAAATTCAATAGAGACTGGACAAAAACGCCAAGAACGGAAGACAGGCAAAAAAATAAGAAAATCTTAGACTTGGACATTATTTTAAAAGTAACATCGCCGCTTCAAATTTCGGCCGGATAAGCCGTCTGGATTTCTCCAGATGCAGCTGATTCCACTTATTCTCCAATTTCTGCCTGACCGATCTTCTGGCTTCGTCCTGGGTCTTGCCTTCGTAGACAAAGGCGGCTTTAAACAGCCCGTCAATGCTGTCAAAAGCGCTTATGGCATCGGCTTCCGCGATTATTTTTTCTTCGAGGCTTCCTTTGCTGTCCTGCCTGGAGCCCCGATGGTTTAAAATACATTTTTTAATAAGCTCGATTTTTTCGTTAGGATAATTAAATTCTTTTAATTTTTCTTCGGCGATTTTCGCCCCGGCTATATGATGCTCTCCTCGACCGTCAACGATAGAACCGATATCGTGCAGCCAAGCAGCCAGAAGCACAATTTCCTTGTCCGCCTTTAATTCATCGGCCAGCTCTTCCGCATATTTAGCGGTCGGAATAAAATGAAAAATAAACGGCTCGTAGCCGTATTTACTGGTTGGTTTTTTACATTCGCTTTCCACAAAATCCCGTATTTTTTGGACAATGTCCATAAATCAACTTGAGTTTAAGCTAAAGCGAGAAAGTTAGTTTTAAAACGCTCAAAATTGTGAGCGGGCACGGTTTTCCGCGACAGCGGAAAGAGCGAGCAATTTTGGCGAGTGAAATTTTTCACGCTGGGAAAAATTTCACGATTTTAAAACTGACTTACGAGCGCCATTCTATTCTCTAATTTCTACCCGATCAAAAAATATTTCCAGCAACCCCCGCAACTGAGCGATCTTCTCCCAGGCAAAGGGTTTCTCGTTCATGAACGCCGCGTCCAAGGTTTTGGTGGGTTTAAATTGCTGTAAATAATATTTCTTACTGCCTTGCAGCCACCGGCCGATGCTTAAAATATCCTTCTTGGAATGCAGAGTCGGCAAAACCGTGGTGCGAAATTCGTAGTCCGGGGCCTGGCGCACCAGCTCCGTGCTGCGCTGGATATCTTCCAGCCGCACGCGCTCGCCCGCCACTTTTTTATATTTTTCCAGCGGCGCTTTGATGTCCATCGCGATGAAATCCACCAATTTTTCCGCCAGTAATTTTTCGAGCATCCGGGGATTTGACCCGTTGCTGTCCAATTTTACTAAAAAACCCAACGCTTTTATTTTCTTGATGAACTCGGGCAGATCGGCAAAAAGAGTCGGCTCTCCCCCGGTAATACAAACGCCTTCCAGCAACCCTTGGCGCGTGGCCAAAAAATCCAAAATTTCTTGCTCGCTGATTTTGGGCTGGTTTTTCATTTTTTTGGCGTCAACCAGTTCGGGATTGTGGCAATAAGGACATAAAAAATTACAGCCAACCGTAAAAACGGTAGCTGCGACTTTTCCGGGATAATCGATTAGGGTTAATTTTTGGATCCCCCCGAATATCATACTTTATACTTTGACCGCAGCCCGCTCTTTAACCTTAAAAACCAAACGGGCCTTGAACTCTTCCTGCTTGCCAGGGTGCCATTGCTGCACCGGCCTAATATAGCCGACGACCCGCGAATAGACTTCGCAGGGCTGCTCGATCAAACACTTGGGACAAGTGAAGTGCTCACCCGTCAGATACCCATGGTTCGGGCAAATGCTGAAGGTGGGACTAAAGGTCAAATAAGGCAAGCTGTATTTGGTAAAAACTTTTTTAAGCAGCGTTTTAATAGTTTCGTGGTTCTGGATGCGCTCGCCCAAAAACGCGTGCAGCACCGTGCCGCCGGTATATTTTATCTGCAAATCATTCTGCAGATCCAGCGCTTCAAAAAGATCACTGGTGAAGCCAACTGGCAATTGGGTGGAATTGGTATAATAATGGTCGCGCTCACCCGCGGTTATGATATCGGGATATTTTTCCAGGTCTTTTTTAGCCAAACGGTAGCTGGCCCCTTCGGCCGGCGTGGCTTCCAAGTTATAAAGGTTGCCGGTTTCTTCCTGATATTTAACCAGCTGCTTGCGCATAAAATCAAGAATTTCACCGGCTAATTTTTGACCCTCGTCAGTCGTAATATCTTTGTCGATAAAATTAAGCAACATCTCATTCATGCCCACGAGTCCAATAGTGGAAAAGTGATTGCTCCAATAGCTGGGGCGCATTTTTCTGACCCCCTCCAGGTAATGGCGAGAGTAGGGATACAAGCCTTTTTCCATAAAGTCATCAATAGCCTTGCGTTTGATCTCCAGGCTCATTTTGGCCAGCTCCATCAGCCGTTCCAGTCGGCTGTAAAATTCTTTTTTGGTTTTGGACAGATATCCAAGGCGCGGCAGGTTCAGTGTGACAACGCCCAGGCTCCCGGTTAAGGGATAGGCGCCGAAAAGTCCGCCACCGCGCTTATAAAGCTCGCGATTGTCTAATCTTAAGCGGCAACACATACTTCGCGCGTCATCCGGATTCATGTCGGAATTTATAAAATTAGCAAAGTAGGGCACGCCGTATTTGGCTGTCATCTCCCAAACGCCGGTCAGAGCGGGATTGTCCCAATCAAAATCCTTGGTGATGTTATAAGTCGGAATAGGAAAAGTAAAAACGCGGCCGCTGGCATCGCCCTCGCTCATCACTTCGCAGAATGCCCGGTTAAAAATATTCATCTCCTCCTGAAACTCGGCGTACGTTTCCTTTTGCGCCAGGCCCCCGATAATGATGGGCTGCTGCGCCAGAGTTTTGGGCGGCTTTAAATCTATGGTCACGTTTAAAAATGGCGTCTGGAAGCCTACGCGCGTGGGAATGGCGCAATTGAAAATAAATTCCTGGATCGCTTGCTTCACCTGCGCGTAATTTAAATTATCATAACGGATGAAAGGCGCCAGCAACGTATCAAAATTACTCACCGCCTCCGCGCCGGCTGCCTCGCCCTGCAAAGTATAGAAAAAGTTAACCAATTGGCCCAAGGCGGTCCGCAAATGTTTGGGAGGTTTAGACTCAACTTTTCCGGCCACGCCGCCAAAACCGCGCAAGATCAAATCATACAGATCCCAGCCGCAGCAATACGGCCCGACAAAATCCAGGTCATGAACATGAAAATCACCGGAATTCACCGCCTCACGGATCTCTTTAGTGTAGATCTTATCCAGCCAATATTTTTTGCTGACCGCAGAATTAATATACTGATGCAGTCCCTGCAAAGAATAAGCCATATTGGCGTTTTCTTTGATCTGCCAATCCAGTTCCTGAATGTATTTATCCACCATCTCCACGGTTTCATCCAGCGCGCTTTGCGCTTCGCGGATCCGACGGCGCTGTTCGCGGTATAGAATATAAGCCTTAGCGGTTTCAACAAAATTTTCCAAAATTAAAACCTCCTCAACGATATCTTGAATTTCTTCCACTTTGGGAATTTCACCTTTTCTGAATCTCTTGTTGAAAAGGTTAACAACTTTGTTGGCGATCCGGCGGGCAATCGGGCCATCGCCCTGTCCGGTCGCGGTCAAGGCCTTGTGCACCGCGTTTTCAATTTGCGTTTGGTCAAAATTAACTATCCGCCCGTCCCGCTTTTGAATTTTATCGAATTTGGCTTTAAGTACAGGTGTCATATACCCGGATTTCTAATTAATAATTAAAAAATATAAAAATAAAAAGTAGAGGCCCTATCTTTGCTTTCTCTCGGATGCCATACAAACTCGCTGGTTTGAGCGTTGCCTTCGTTCGCCAAAATACAGAATGGTAATTCTATATTTTGGCTTCGCTCGAGCACCATGCAAATCCTTGAGGTTTTTGTAAAAACACTTTTTTACAAAAACCTCTACGGTTATTTGCGCGTTGCCTTCGTTCGCCAAAATAAAAATCACACCTCCACTCCTCCAAAAAATTTGTGTGATCTACCATTAATTTTATGCTCTTTTGGGAAACTGTCAAACTACTGTCAAATTAAGAAACTGCTTTTGCTCCGGCAACGAAAAAACCGCTCAATTACAAGGGGTTTTTTCTTTATTAAATTTTGCGACGTAAACTTATCCACAGAAATGTTTCAAAAAATTTTGACTGGCAACAGAAACAAAAATTACTTAAAAGGAATTTCTATTGCTTCTCCATTCCCATCACCCATCTTAGTATAATGTACATTCCCGTTAACAAAATATGCTGGATCGGCACCTATCCCTAGCGGTCCTGCATCTTCAGCTAATACCCTGCATGAAGTCGTACAATAAACAACAGCGTACGCACCGTCTGGATTTCCAAGAATATTGGGCATGACCTGTTTGTCAGCAGTAAATACTATACCTCTTCCATCTGGCGACCAGCTTTTATCGGTGTATGCCGGAAAATAAATTTGTGAAAATAATTCATATGTTTTTGTATTCGCAATATCCACCATTGTTAAGGCACCCTCACTTGGAGCACCGCCAGTTTTAGCAAATACATCTGTGTATCGAGATACAAATAACCATTCTTTATTGGGAGACAAAGAATAGGAAACAACGTGCCCAATTTTTATTGAACCGGGACCAGTGATTAAATCGCTTGCGATTAGATCGCCTTCGGTTTTACCTGCTCCGCTGCAAAATTGATAATCGCTTAAACCAGTAATATTTTTACAAAAAGGCAAAGCAGATGGGCTCGCGCTCGCCGACGGACTCGGACTTACACTAACGCCCTCAAATGGACTTTGATTCGTATTCTGACTTATGTTTCCGGCTGACCTCTGCCACATATAATAAGAATCGTAAGACACGCCGCCAATAGTTAAAACGCCGACTATAATAATCGCCGCAATTTGCCATGTTTTATTCAATGGCTTTTGGAACTGCGTCTCCGGTTGGAGATTTGGACTTGGTTGTTGGTCCATATATTTTCCCTCCTTTTGTAAAGGAGGGTTGGGGTGGATTTAAATCTCCTCCAACCACTCCTTACGAAAGAGGGGGGGTTATTTATTTTATCCCAATATTATTTTTTTAGTAATGTTTAAAACTTCTTTTTTAAAAAAATCCCTAACTTCTTTCCAGTCGGCTTTAAAAAGGATATCCGGCGCGGGATCGCTTTCGGCGTCTTCAAAATAAACCAGGCTTTTTAAAATGTGTGTCGGGTTTTGACGGATGTTATATTGGGAATCAACATTGGCGATAAAATCATTCAGAGGCCGCACATTCTGACAAAGCCAAAAAAGATCAAAAAAATCGCGTTTTTTTCCTCTTTGGGAAATGGCAATGATTTTCATAACAGCAATATCGAAAGGAGCAAGCAAAGAAATACTGCCGAACTTAGACATGGGATTAGCCGACTTAAAAAACGGATAAGAGATTAAACTGATTTTTCCCTCGAAAAATTCCCCATAAAGCGTACCCCTGCTTATGGAAGTGGTAATCCATTCGCCCTGACCGCTTAATATTTCCTCAATCTTTTTTTCGTCAAACTGGCTGCGTTTTGTAAAAAAATCAAGATCTATTGACCGCCTATGCCCCGCCTGAAGGGCAAGAGCGGTACCGCCAGCCAGATACCAGTCCTCATCCGAAAAAAGCGGCATGCTGGCACAAGCCCGAAAAGCTTTTGCGGTCGCTTTGGGTAAAATGTCAAAGTGAAGATCCGCCTCTTGTTTTATCCTGCCAATAGAAGTGTCCATAGCGCTTTTGATTTTACGCTCACTTGGCTTCGCGGTAAATCCATGACTTTTTTAATATCACTTTTTGAATACTGCTTAAACATCCAAGCGATATCATCCGGCTGGCCAAAATCCAAAATTCGCTCAATGATATATTGGGCGTTCTTTTTCGGGTCTATGTTAGCGGGATTAGCGTCCCAAAACAGGGCTTGCCTAAACTTTATCATGTGCTAATTGTAGCATAAATTTGCTCTAAAAACAACCGGATATCAAAAAACCATCCGCTTTTAGCGAATGGTTTTGAAAATATTTTCTAGCCCTGGCCGCTGAAGTCAGAAATCTGACTTCAGCGGCCACTCATAGATATTACTTCATCTTCTTCCTGATAAAGGCGGGAATGTCCCATTCTTCGTCGACATTCGGGACTTGACTCACCTGGCTGGCAAAATCCGGCTGTTTTTTAATTTGCGCCGGCGGCGACTCTTGCCTGGTTGACTCACTTTTAATTTCCGATTTCTCACGCCGCTCCGAGCTTTCTTTTCTAGCCGGTTGTTCACCAAAGCCCGCCGCAATAACAGTAATTTTAATTTCGCCTTTTTTCAATTGCTTGTCGGTCACCGCGCCAAAAATAACTTTCGCGTTAGGATCGATGGAATCAGTGATAACTTTGGCCGCCTCGTTAATTTCCATCATCGTCATGTCGTCTCCCCCGGCCACGTTAAAGATAACGCCCTTGGCGCCATCAATGGAAACTTCCAGCAACGGCGAGTTGATCGCCATTTTAGCCGCCACGACCGCCCGGTCATCTCCGGCCGCATGCCCCACGCCCATTAAAGAAGAACCCGCACCGGTCATGATCGCTTTCAAATCCGCAAAGTCAACATTAACTAAACCCGGCGTCACGATGATATCAGAAATCCCCTGCACCGCTTGACGCAAAACATCGTCGGCCACTTTAAAGGCATCGGCTAAAGAGGTGTTGCGTTCAATGGTCTGTAATAATTTATCGTTGGGAATAGTGATCAAGGTGTCCACTTTATCCTGCAAGCGGCCGAGTCCCTCCATCCCCAAGCGCATACGCTGGGAACCTTCAAAAGAAAAAGGTTTAGTTACGACTCCCACGGTCAGAGCGCCAAGGTCCCTGGCCGCTTCGGCCACGATTGGACCGGCTCCGGTGCCCACGCCGCCACCCAATCCATAGGTCACGAACACCAAATCTGCCCCCTTCAAAACCTCGTGGATCTCGTCGCGGTTTTCTTCCGCGGCCTGACGACCGACATCCGGGTTCATGCCCGCGCCCAGACCCTTGGTCAGGTTCTTTCCGATCAAAAGTTTCTGCGGCGCCAAGCAATGATGCAAATCCTGAGAATCAGCGTTGATGGCAATAAATTCAACACCCTGAATTTTGCATTCAACCATCCGAGAAACGGTATTCCCTCCACCTCCGCCGACGCCCACCACCTTGATTTTGGCAAAAGTCTCCATATCTGGTTTTATTTGAGCCATAGTATTAAAAATTAGCTAATTTAAAGTTATTTGAAGGTTATGTAAGGATATGACAAAGAGGTAATCATTGTCAAGCGACGGCAATTAAAGGCGTTAAACTCTAAATTCTAATATCTAAATCCTAAACAAATTCAAAATTATAAATTCCAAGCGGTTTTGAATTTTGAGTTTTGAGTTTTAAAATTTGTTGCTTGTTTAGAGTTTCGGATTTAGAGCTTTACATTTCCTACGGGGCAAAACCCTTTATCCACGCTTTTATTTTTTTGACAGTCGGGCCAAGACTATCGATCAAACCTCCCAGCGGACTCCGACTCTCGGGCTTGGCCTCATCGCTCAAAGCGGAAAGGATCAAGCCACAGCAAGTGGCAAACTCCGGATCATTTATCTGATCAATTATCCCTTCCAATCCCTGCGGGTAGCCGATCTGCACGGGCAATTTCAATTTTTCTTTGGTTAGATCAACCAACCCCGGCAATTTTGCGCCGCCGCCAACCAACACCACGCCCGCCGGTAGCAGCCCGGCCCGGTCGATCGTTTTCAACTCCTTGTTGACCAAGTCAAAAATTTCGCTGACGCGCGCTTCAATTATCTCAGCCACCTGCAAACGCGAAACCTGACCTTCTGCCTCGCCCAGCCGCGTTAAGTCTATCGTTTCTTTTTTACCAATATTTTCCGGCAAAGCTGAACCGTATTCCAATTTTAATTTTTCAGCCGTATCAATCGAGGTGCGCAGACCGATAGCAATATCATTAGTAATATGCATACTGCCTACCGGCAATATCTGACAATGCAAAATATCGCCTTCTTCGTAGACCGTGAGCCCGGTGGTGCCGCCGCCAAAATCCAGCAGCAAAACACCCAATTCTTTTTGCCGCCTGGTTAAAACCGCACGGCTGTCGGCCAAACACGCCAGTAGCAGCCCGGCTTCGTCCACTTCGGCTTCACGCACGCACTTGATCAAATTCTTTATAAAGGGCGTCGCCCCCTCAACAATCAAAGCATCAACCTCCAAGCGAACACCATTCATACCCACGGGGTCCTTGATGGCATCCTGATTATCAACTGTGAAGCGACGGGGCAACACGTGCAAAATTTCGCGGTTGGGCGCCAGCGAAATGGCTGAGGCCGCGCTGATTGCCCGCTCTTTATCTTCCAGAGAAATTTCGCCATCCGCCCGCGAAACTGCGATGACCCCGCGGCTGGCGCGACAAGAAATATGCGAGCCGCCTATCCCGACGAAAACATCTTCAATAGACAAGCCCGAAATTCTTTCGGCCGACTGCACCGCTTCCTGAATATTTTTGACGGCCTCGTCCAAATCCACCACCACGCCTTTGCGCAGACCGCCCGAAACCGCCTTACCCACGCCCAAAATCTGAGGCAGTGCTTCTTCCCTGACTTTGGCCACCGCCACGCGCACGTTGCAGGTGCCAACATCCAATCCAACAATGATTTTTTCTTTAGCCATTTTCTTCTGCTATAAAATTATTTTTTTATAATATGAAAACTTTTATAAAATAATTCGAAATTGGGATCTTCTACCGCACCATTACCTATTCGATAGTATTTATCTCCATCTAGTATAAAAATTGTTTTGGAGACCCAACCTTCATACTGATTGGTCGTTATTGTTACCATCATTGCTTGTCTTCCATCCACAATAATATTCTCTCTTTTTTCTTTTCTATCTTTAAATTGATTACCATCCTGTCCTATGGATTTCTCTATCCCATCTTTTGTTATTACCCCTATTCCCCAAACATCGTCAATAAATCCCTCGACTGTGAATGTTACTCCTATATCATTTTCTCGATAAATCCATTCCTTATTTAAAAACCGACTCGTTTCTTTTGGATACTTCACCTCAAACCCATACTGCTCATTTTTATACGTCTGCCACCCAGTGGTTGGGTCGTCGGTAAATTTGAAAGTGGAGAGAATCTGATCTCCTATACTCCTATCATTCAAACAAGCTGTGATGCTGATAATGCTGCTACCCTTAACAAAATAAAGGCTGCTGCCCGGACATAAACCTTCGGGCAGAACTTTTATCCCCTTATAACTCTGCAAATCGACATTTTCTTTTATAAGCGAAGCATCGAATCCTTGATTAATGAGAAAATCTCTTGCCGATAAGCCATTGGGGTTATTTTGGATAGCAATAATAACATTGTCTTTTACGCTTTGAGCTACTTCCGCAAAAATAATTTTATTATTCTGTTCTTCCTTTACCCATCCAGCCGGATACCGTACCTCAAACCCATATTTTTCATTTTTATACGTCTGCCAATCCGCCGTTTCGTCAATCACAATTGATGGACTCGCACTCACGCTCGGACAAGGCGCAAATTCACAATTGGGACCCGTGCGGCCAACATAGGAGCCATCAGCACATTGTTTAGCCTCCATCGTGCAAGCGGTTTGATTTGAATTACTAGCTGACTTTTGCCAGAGATAATAGGAACCAGCTGCGACACCACCAACAACCAAAACTCCGGCTACAATTAATGCCACAATCTGCCATGTTTTGCTTAATGGCTTTTGGGGTTGAATTTCTGGTTGGATGGTTTGAATTGGTTGTTGATCCATAATATGCATACGCGTCATCCTGAGCACAGTGAAGGATCTTTTATTTTTACCTGCCTACCGGCAGGCAGAGATTCTTCGCTTCGTTCAGAATGACAAAATTAATAAAAATGCCTGCCATTTTATTTGCTCGCCAATAATTTTTTTAAATTCTCGACTTCTTCTTCCAACTTTTTTATCCGACTTTCTATTTCTTCTATTGTAATTTCTTTATTTTTCATTGATTTTATCCAAAATTTTTGTTTCTACGACAAACATCCTCTCCGCTTCGCTCGCCGATTTTTCATGATCGTATCCTGCTAAATGAACTATACCATGAGTCAATAGTCGGGTCAATTCACAATTTATCGGCACTTTTAGCTCCCTGGCTTGTCTTTTGGCCTGCGGCAAAGAGATAAAAATTTCGTTCAATTCCTCAAAACTTAAAACATCCGTGGTCTTATTTTTTCCCCGATATTTTTTATTCAACCCTCTCATTCGCGCGTCGCCGACGAAAACTAAGCTGACGTCTTTTTTAAAATTTACTACAGCAAAAGCCGCTTGCGCGGCCTTTTGCAAAAAATTCGTGTCTATTTTATCCTTGGTAATATTAACGATCTCCAGCATCTGCTTTTTATTTTAATCCAGGTTAAAAAGCGAGGATGTATTTTCTGAAACGCTCAGTTTTGTGAGCGGGCACGGTGTCCCGACATTTTTGGAGGGACGAGCGAGCAAAACTGGCGAGTAAAATTTCCACGCTGGGGAAATTTTACGTTTTCAGAAAATATTTCCGAGCTTTAATTTACTTTTCCTAACTCTTCCTTCACTATTTTATTCACCATTCCCCCATCCGCCTTGCCTTTCACCTTAGGCATCAAAACTTTCATCACTTTGCCTAGGTCTTGTGCGCCAATCGCGCCGGCCTCCTTAATGGATTCAACAACAATCTCGCGCGCTTCGTCCTCGCCCATTTGCTCCGGCAAATAAGCGGCTAAAATTGCGAGCTCCCGCTCTTCCTGGGCCGCCAATTCGGGCCGACCGCCGGCTTTATATTGCTCGATGGAATCCTTGCGCCGCTTGACTTCAGCGCCAATAACCGTCAAAACTTCTTCATCCAGCAACTGGCTTTCTTTCACCAAAATCGCCTCATCCTGCTGGCCGGCCTTGGCAAGTTTTGTACGCTTCTCCATCTCCTTATTTTTAAGGCTGGAATTCAACATGCGCAAAACCGACACCTTCAATTCCTCTTTAGCCTTGAAAGCGTCCTTAAAATCTTGATTAATTTTTTCTTTTAGAGTCATTATTTTTAATTAAGGGCGAGGATGTATTTTCTGAAACGCTCAGTTTTGTGAGCGGGCACGGTGTCCCGACATTTTTGGAGGGACGAGCGAGCAAAACTGGCGAGTAAAATTTCCACGCTGGGGAAATTTTACGATTTCAGAAAATATTTCCGAGCCCTATTTCTTAAGCCGAATCAATTCCTTCGGGATCAACTGTCCTTCTTCCAGGGTGCCGGCTTTCATCATTTCCCGCCGCTGCGCCCGCAACTGCTCGCGCCGCAAAGCTGACGCCTTGGTTTGACGCTTGGTTTTCGGTTTTTGATAGAAACGGCCCCGACGCGCGTTCAGCAAAACACCGTTTTGCTGGACCCGCCGCGTAAATCGCCTCAATAACGAGCCAACCGGCTCTCTTTCTTTTCTTCGTACTTCTATTGCCATTTAAAACACCTCACTTTCTTTAAAACTACTAAATACTAATTTTTGTATATTCGTATACTTTCGTAATTAATAGTCAAATCATACTACCCGAATA
>CAZOGP010000015.1:0-13216 GCA_964579775.1 uncultured Candidatus Saccharibacteria bacterium
TCCTTCGCATAAAGCTACGGGAGGGCGCGGCGGAAGATTACATTTTTTCAAGAGCAGAAATTCCCATTGAGCTAAGGGTGTTTTTCAAAACAATCCTGGTTGCCTCACATAATGCCAGACGAGATTGAGTTAGGTCTTTATTGTTTTCATCTAAAACTTTGCAGTCCTCGTAGAATTTATGAAAGCCCCGCACGAGGTCCAGGGAGTATTGGGGCAGGCGGTGGACTTGATAATCTAAAGCCGTGTCGGCGATGATTTCGGGCAGGCGGATGAGTTGCTTGATGAGGGCGAGTTCGGAGGGATGGGACAATGGCTTATAGCTAATGGCTAATGGCGTATGGCTGTCTTGCGATTTGCTATTAGCTATTTGCTCTATGCCGGATTTGCGAAGGATTGAGCAAATCCTGGCATAAGCGTATTGGACATAATAGACCGGGTTTTTATCGGACTGCTCGCGGGCCAGGTCCAGATCAAAATCCATATGGGTGTTGGGTGAATGCATCAACATAAAAAAGCGGAAAACATCGCGCCCGATCTCTTTTAACACATCGTCAACCAGAACATAAACCCCCTCTCTTTTTGACATTCTTGTTGGCTTTCCGTCTTGAACAAGCCGCACAAATTGCATTAAGATTATTTCGAATTTATCTTTAAATCCTAACGCCTCAACAAAGCCTTTCACCCGTTTTACGTCTCCGTGGTGATCCGCGCCCCAGATATTTATAACGCGGTCAAATTTTCGCTCTTCAAATTTATTTTTATGGTAAGCGGCGTCAACGCAAAAATAAGTCGGCTGTCCGTCTTTTTTCACCAAAACCCGGTCTTCGTCGTCTCCGAATTTAGTCGCTCTGAACCACAGAGCATCGTCTTTTTTATAGGCCAAGTCTTTTTCTTCAGCCCATTTAATTATCTCCTCCACCTTGCCTTTTTCGCGGAGCTCACTTTTCTCGGAAAACCAAACATCAAAATTGATCCCCATGCCCGCAACGGTTTTCTGGATCATATTTTCCAAAATAGCGTCCGCGAGTTTCTTGGTGCCCTTTGGCCCCATTATGTACATTTTATCAGCCTGGTTAATAACTTCTTCGGGAAAAGTTTTTCTTACAAGCTCGATATAATCACCCTTACCCTCTTTGATGGTGTCCATTAAAACTTCCATCTGCTTTCCCGCGTCATTTACATAGTATTCTTTCACGACTTCGGCTCCGGCTTTTTTCAAAATATTGCCTAAAACGTCTCCGTAAACGCCTCCCCGGCCATTGCCGAGTGTTAGTGGGCCGGTGGGGTTGGCGGAAATAAATTCTACCTGGATTTTCCCGCCCCGGGCGGGTCCGCCCCGGGCGGATTCACCAATTTGGACTGAACCGTAATTTTCTTTAGTCTTTAAAATCTCCGCCACTTGCTGGCGCAAAAATTCCGGGGATAGCGTAAAATTAATAAATCCCGGCGGCGCCGCTTCGATCTTAGCAAACATCGGATTATTATTGGCCGCCAATTTTTGCGCGATTTCCCCCGCCATGGCCAGCGGATTTTTGCCTTCTTTTTTGGCCAATTTCAAAATCGCATTGGTGGAATAATCGCCAAAGCCGGGGTTTTCGGGATGCTCAATTATGGCATCGGGAAGATTTAAAAGTTGGCGGATGCGGGCGCGGATCATGCAAGTACACTTGTCATCCCGAGTAGCAACGAGGAATCCCGCCCGAATGGGCGCCATCTCGCATACGCGAGAGATTCCTCGTTACGCTCGGAATGACAGAAAAAGCGCTTTATCTATCTTTAGTTTAGCCAATAATCGTGATAAAGTAAACTTATAATATGTCCGACTACGCTTTCAATAGACAAGCCGGTTTTGAATACGAATTTTTGGCCAAATACGAAGCCGGGCTGGTTTTGAGCGGCCAGGAAGTAAAATCTATACGGGCCAGCCATATTTCTTTGAAGGGGGCGTATGTGGTGCTTAAGGACGAGGAAGCCTGGCTACTAAACGCCAATATCCCCGCCTGGCAGAGTAAGAACGCGCCAGCGGGTTATGATGCAATGCGTTCCCGCAAACTGCTGTTGCACAAAGACCAGATCAGCTCACTCATCGGCCAAGGGAAGCAAGCCAGGTTGACTTTGGTGCCTATTCGGGTCTATAATGGGCAGAGAGTTCGTGGCGAAAGTTCACTTTCATCACGAACGAACGAACCCATTATATCCGCAGGATATAATAGAACGGGTAAAATCAAACTGGAATTCGCTCTGGCGCGGGGCAAGCGGTCTTTTGACAAACGCGCCGCGATCGGCCGGCGGGAAAGCGACCGGCGCATCAGGCGGGCCATCAGGGGAAAAATTGAATAATATCGTACTCTGGATTCCCCCGTATCAGGTACGGGGCAAGCTTAGTCAAGCCCGGGATGACAAAATTCTTTGGGGGCGCAAGTTTCGACAGTCAATGTTCTTAGAATACGCAAACCGAGTGTGCTAAAATCTCGATAAACTTTCAGCAACCAAACAAATGTCAACTTTTTGACAAGCGTTAAGAGTGCGTTTACGCCCTCTTACGCTCCGGTTCTGGCTTAATAAAATAACCTGGAACCCATCCGGCTTACTGACTTCCGATAGGTAAAACCCGGGTGTAATTTTTTCGGGATAGACCGCTCTCCGCCGGGGATTGCGGGCGAACCATAACCGGCTAGGGCTGGCCTCATTTTTGCTTGATCCATAGCGGCCAGTCCGAATAAATAAATCAAGATAAGTTTGTAGAAGTATTCTGAAAATATTGATTGGACGGGAGTTCAATCTCCCCGTCTCCACTCGACTCGCTCGTGACGAACCCTATATGTCATCCCGCACTTGATGCGGGATCCAGGTTCTGAATTCGGGCCTGGATCCCCGTTTTCACGGGAATGACAAAAAAGGTCCTGGATGACAAAAAACATTTAATATAACAATAAACCTTGTTTAGAAAACCATATTCCCCACAACCCAGGCAACCAAAAACCCTGATCAACGAATGGATCCGCGCGGCGCAAGTGCGCGTGGTGGATGAAAAGGGCGGGCAACTAGGCGTCATGCCGCTGGCCGAAGCGCTGTCCTTGGCGCGCCAGCGGGGCCTAGACCTGGTTGAAGTCACGGATAAAGCCACCCCGCCAGTCTGCAAGATAATTGACTTTGGCAAATTCCAGTATCAGAAAGAAAAGAAGGCCAAGGAAATCACCAAGACCCATAAAGTGGAGGTAAAAAATATCCGGCTGAGCTTTAATATCGCCAAGCATGATATCGAAATGAAAGCGGCCCAGGCGCAAAGATTTTTGGAGAAGGGCGACAGGGCCAGGATAGAAATAGTTCTGCGCGGCCGGGAAAAAGCCTTCGCCCCTCTGGCCAAAGAGAAACTGGGAGAATTTAAAAATTATATCAAGATCCCCATTATCATTGACCACCCGATAACCAAAGACATGCGAGGATTCTATATGCTGCTTTCCAAGGGAAAATAACTACGAAATACCAAAATAACCCCCGCTTAATCTCCCCCTTGCCAAGGGGGAGAAGCAGAGGGGGTAAAAAACTAAAATTATGAGCCTCAAGACCGTCAAATTCGCGACCAAAAGATTAAAACTGACCAAAAAAGGCAAAGTGCTTTTCCGGCATAACCGCCAAAACCATTTTAACGCCAAAGAAAGCGGCAACCAAACGCGGGCCAAACGGGGCCTGCGAAACCTGGCCCTGGCGCCGGCTAAAGTTTTTAAAAAAGTGCTGGAAAGATAAATAATTCAATAATTCTCCTTCCTTTACAAAAGGAAGGCCGGGATGGATTTCTCCCTCTCCTTTTTAAGGAGAGAGTTGGGATGAGGTTAATTTAATGCCTGATACTCAAAATCCCCCTTAATCCCCCTTTTATAAAGGGGGAGATTAAATAAAAACATGCCAAGAGTCAAACGCGCCATGGGCGCCAAGAAAAAAAGAAAAAAGACATTAAAGCTGGCCAAGGGCTATATGTGGGGCCGCTCCAAGCGCTGGAAAACCGCCAAAGACGCGGTCAAGCACGCGTGGGTCCATGCCTACATTGACCGGCGCCTGAAAAAACGCAACGCGAGGCAACTTTGGAATATCCAAATCAACGCCGCCACGCGCGAACTGGGCCTGAATTATAGCCGCTTTATCGCGGGCTTGAAGAAGAATAAAATTGAGCTGGACCGCAAGGTCCTCTCGCAACTAGCACAGCTGCAACCCGAAGTTTTCAAAGAAATTGTGGCGCTGGCGAGAAAATAATTGTCGAAACAAAAAAGAGTCTTTCAAGAGGCTCTTTTTTGTTTTCTTCGTCTGTCATTCCCGCGCAGGTCATAGATCCTAATGCAAGAAGGGCGGGAATCCAGGACCTGGATCCCGGGTCAAGCCCGGGATGACAAAAATAATGGCACCGATTGCTAATGCCCCCAAACTATCCTGCGCCACGTCCTGCCAGCGGCATTCCCTCAAAGGCACGAAATATTGGTGCAGTTCGTCGGAGATGGCGTAGAGCACGGTTAAGCCAAAAGACCAGAGCAACGCTTTTTTGAAATTTACGTTTTCGCCATAATATAGCGCCCGCCACAGCAATAAATTCAATAAGCCAAATTCACCGGCGTGGAAAAGCTTGCGCCAAAACACGTCCCAAAAAACCGACATATTTGACGCCAGGCCAGAGATGCTGGACAGATAAAAAATAACGCCGGCCCAGAGAATCACCGGCAGCCAATAGATCAGAAATTTTTTCATTGCATTTCCAGACATCCGATGTCCCAAATATTAAAAATTTTTGAATTCAGGACATCGGATGTCAAAATATTAATCCGGCGACGTCCGACAACCAAAAACCAAAATGCGTTAATATTTGGGTTGTCAGACGTCATTACGCCTTATTATCCTCCCCTTCTCTATCTTTACGCCTTCCGCTTTCAACAGTGCGATCTTCTTAGCTTCTCCGCCATTAAATCCGCCCACTCGCCCGTCGCTACGCACCACGCGGTGACAAAATACGGCTTTGTCGCGGTTTTTATTCAACGCGTTCCCCACCGCCCGTGCTAAGTTTTTATTGCCCAATCTCCTGGCCACCTCGCCATACGTTAAAACTTGCCCTCGCGGGATCTTTCCTGCAATGTTAAATACTCTTTTTCGCCAAATAGTCATGCAAGAATTTATTTGCCATAATTAGAGCCTTACGGCTGCTCCTGAATATTCTTATTCTTTCCAGCGCCCGTTCAAACGACAACCATTCATAATTAATGTGCTCTTCTGAAATTTTTACTTCTTTATTCTCTGTCTGCGCCAAATAAAGAATAACCGTTTTAAAAATAAGGCAGATTAAACCATCCGATTTCCTCTCGCGAAAAAAATACCGCTCCGCCATTTTAAACTTTGGCAAAAAGGTTAGATTAAACAGACCGGTTTCTTCTCGCGTTTCTCTTTTCGCCGTCTCTATTTCCGACTCGCCTTTTTCCATCGTACCCTTGGGAAAATTCCAATAGTCTATCCCAGATTTTTCCCGGCTCCCGCCATGATTTAAAAGCAAATATTCTATCTGATTGTCCGCGTTGCGATAAAAAATTATTGCGCCAGCAGATTTAGAAAATATCATAATTATGACGCCAAGTAAGTTTTATTGATCAATCTTTTCCCCATCGACCAGACCTCGCAAACCGTACCTTTAGTGCAATTAGTCTTGACTCTGTGCAAATCATTAAAATCGCGCTGGGAAATTTTAAGTAAAACCGCCAAGATTGGATCCCGATGTGAGACAAAAACCAGATTTTTATTCGGATATTTTTTAAGAGCGCCCTGGATGGCTTTCATCATGCGTTTGGCCATATTATCCAATGTTTCGCCGGCGTTGGATCTGGACGGCGTCCGAGTATAAATTAAATGTTCTTTGGGATATTTTCTATCGGCTTGCTCTATAGTTAATCCTTCTCTTAAATGCCCGAGGCCCGATTCCCTCAAGTTTTTATCAATAATAATTTTTATCTTTCTGCCTATCGTTTTTTTTATTATGGCTGCCGTTTGCCGGCATCTTTTCTGAGGGCTGGCAAAGATAACCTTAATATCTTTATACTTTAATAATAATCCGGCTTTTCTTGCCTGTGTCTGGCCTTTTTTGTTGAGAGAGAACGGCAGCCAACCATAAATAATTTTTTTAGGATTTAAAACCTCGCCATGCCGCACCAAAAAAATCCTGGCAAAATTAGTTTTAGATTTTTTTGATTTTTTCATGCGCGGCTGGCTAGATTTTATTTTTTATTCTTTAAAAATTTCATCAATTCTTCAAAGCTCTTTGTGTTAATTATATCTTTCTTCTCCGCCCAGCCCCGCCGCGCCACGAAGACGCCCAGTTCCAGGTATTCCAAATGGCCGATGGTATGCGCGTCCGTGCCAATTGACAATTTAACACCCGCCTCTATCGCCCGCTTAACGTTCTGCCAGGTCAAATCCAGCCTATCCGGAAAAGCGTTTATCTCAATAACCGTTCCGGTCTTCACAGCTTGCTCAAAAACTTTTTCCCAGTCGACTTCATAGCCCTCGCGACGGCCCAGCAGGCGTCCGGAAGGGTGCGCCCAGATATCCATATTCTTATTGTTCATCGCCCGGCAAATCCTCTCGGTCATCGCTTCCCGCGACATTTTAAAATTATCGTGAATTGAGCCGAGCACCACATCAAGCCTAACCAGCACCTCATCTTTTATTTCCAATCCCCCGTCTTTATTAATATCCACTTCCGCGCCTTTTAAAATTTTTATACCCCTGATCTTTTTATCCGCTTCATCAATGGCTGTCAGATATTTTAACAGTTCCTTCTCTTTCATGCCGCCAGCAATGGCCAAGTGCCCCGCGTGGTCGGTCATCGCGATATATTCATGGCCCAATTTTTTGGCGGCCTCGACCATTTCCAAAATAGAGTAAGTGCCGTCTGACCAAGTTGAGTGCATCTGCAAATCGCCCTTAACGTCTTCATATTTTACTAAATTCGGCAAACCACCAGGTTTGCCCTGAGCTTGTCGAAAGGCCGCCTCTATCTCACCGGTATTTTCCCGCATCTCCGGCTCAATGTATTCTAATCCCAATTTATTATAAATATCTTTTTCCGCTTTACCCGCTACAGATTTCTTTCCATGAAAAAGACCGTATTCGTTCAGCTTATATTTTTGCTCCTCCGCAATTTTCCGCATTTCAATATTATGGTCTTTATTCCCCGTGAAATACTGCAACGCCGCGCCAAAAGATTCCTCGCCCACCACCCGCAAATCCGCGTCCAGGCCGTTATGCAGGCGCACCATGGATTTAGTCTCGCCCCGCGCCAGCACTTTGGCCACTTCGGGCATGGCACAAAAATAGTCCACCACTTTATCCGGGTTATTGGTAACCGCCAAAATATCTATATCGCCCGCTGTCTCTTTCCGCCGCCGGATGGAACCCGCCACCACTGCCGCTCGCACGCCTTTTAGGCCGGCTAGCCGTTCTTCAAATTTGCGCGCCAGCGGCAAAATATCACCGAGCAACACCCGCCCCTGCCCGCCTTTAACGTATTCCAGGCCCCGTAAGATATTCTCTTGGGTTTTTTTACCAAAACGCGGCAAGCCGGCGATCGTTCCGGCCTTGGCCGCTTTTTCGAGGTCCGCCAGAGTACGGATCTTTAATTTTTCATACAACACTTTAATCGACTTTGACCCGAGCCCCTGCACCAGCGTTAAGTGTTCCAAATCCACCGAGCAATCTTTTTTCAATTTGGCGTATTCTTTTATCTTGCCGGTTTTGACATACTCCCCGATCTTTTCCGCCAAGCCCCGACCGATGCCTTCAATTTTCATCAGGGCTTTCACGCCCCCTTCTTTATAAATATCCTCTAGATCATCATCCAGGCCCTCAATCAAGCGCGCCGCCCGCTCATACGCCTGCGGCTTGAACGCGACATCTTGCATGGCGTAGTATTCGGACATCTGATAGAAAATTTTGGAAATAATTTGATTGATCATAAAAATTTTTACTGATTGCCCGCCTGCCAGCTATTTTCCGCTATAAAAGTCTTGATCGACCGGTCGAAAGTCTTTTCCGCCGCCGGAGAAAAATAGCATCCTGGCAGTTCTTGTTTCTCGCGGTGATGGCGGACGCACTCGCAACAAAGGCCGCGCCGCCGGCATTTGACCGACGAACAAGGACAAGTTTTTAAATTGGACCCTTGCCGACAATTCATAAATTAAATTGAAATTAATTTTAATTTGATATCCCGCCCGAACCATTTCCTGGCCGTTTGGCAAAAATCCGCGCCCAGGTCCGTGACCTCCAAGGCTATCTTACCGTTCTTTGACAGCTTTTTCTCGATCTCCGGGTGGCGTTTTAAATAATCGGCTAACTTGATAGGAATAATGTCATCTTGCGAAATAATCCTAATCTTGGAGCCGATGATCTTTTTTATCTTATTTTTTAAAATCGGGTAGTGCGTGCAACCCAGAATTATCGCCTGCACTTTTTTAGCCAGCAACGGCTTAAGATACTGCCGCAAGACCGGACTAGCCCAGCGCAAGCCATTGTTTTCCACGAGCGGCACGAGTAGCGGCGCGGCGTTCTGATAGATCTTTATTTTTCCGTCCAATTTTTTTATTTCTTGGATATAGACCGCCGAGTTGACGGTCGCCACTGTCGCCAGCACCCCGAGCCGCTTAACCTTTTGCCGCACCACTTCTTCCAGCGTCGGCACTAACACCCCCAACACCCGGCGCTGCGGATAATGCGTTGGCAGATATTCCTGCTGGATCTTCCTCAAAGCTAAGATAGTGGCGGTATTGCAGGCTATGACAATAAGCTGACAACCGTTTTTGAAAAGATAATCTACCCCCTGCCGAGTAAAATCCTGGACGGCCTGGGCCGAGCAGCTGCCGTAAGGCGAATGTTTCAGATCGCCCAGAAACAAGTAATCGTATTGCGGCAACACCTTAACTACCTTTTTTAAAAGGAATAATCCCCCCAGCCCCGAATCAAAAAAGCCGATTTTCATATATTCCTACAAATTACGAATTACCGCTAATTACGAATAAATTTAACTCCTCCTAACCTCCTCTTTATAAAAAGAGGAGGGACTCCCTCTCTTTTTTAAAGAGAGGGTTGGGGTGAGTTATACTGCTTTTATTATCTTAAACCTTATCTCCTCTGGTTTCAAACTTTTTGCTTTCGAAGAAAATTGAATAATTTTTTTCTTAACTTCTTCTGTCGCGCTCTCGGGCCAATCTTGCGAAGTCCGACTTCGCAAGATTGGCCTCACCAGCGCCGTTGGTCCGGGCCAGCCGTCGGGCACAATTAGAATATCGCTGCCTTTGGCCACGCTAACTAAAATTTCGTTCTCCTCTTGACTCCGGCCCAAGATTATTTGAACAGAGGCCTTCGACTTCGCTTCACTACGCTCAGGCAATAATTTATTTATTCTCTGATCTTGTCGAAGAGTTTCCTTCTCAAGCCAAAAATGCCTGCCAACCGCCACCAAATCAACGTCTTCCGGCGTAAAATCTGATTTATTGTCCATTAATTCTTCCAGGCGCATGGCAAAGTCTTTTTGTGTCAACGCGCAGCCGCCCGCGGGCGAGGGATAATCTTTGAGGCCGTATTGCGCGGCCAAAGCCATCTGTGTTTTCCGGCTCCGGCCGGAAATAGTCAGTAATTTCTCCCTGTCTACCAAGCTTGATTGCTCGGCAATTGTCGGCTCAAGCAATTTAGCTGACAGCGGACGCAATAAATATCCCTTCAAATCCGCGTCCTTTTCCACAATATCCAAAGCTTGCTTATGCTGGCTCATCGGCCGCTCGCCCAAGACTTCCCCGGTCGCCACCAAATCAAATCCCTCTGCCCGCATAATTTCCCCGGCTTTTTTAAGCATTAACGCGTGGCAATCAATGCAGGGATTCAAGCCTACGCCATAACCGTGCCGGGGATTTTTCAAAATTGGCAAAAACTCTTCGCGGATATTAACTTCGCGTAATTTTACGCCGAGCATCTCCGCCGCTTTGCGCGCCTTGCTGGGTCCGCAAAAATTCGTGCGGAAATTTATCGCCTGAACCTCAATCCCCTGCTCCAATAATAATTTAACGGCCAAGATGGAATCCAGTCCGCCGGACAATAAAACCAGTGCTTTTACCTGTTTTGGCATAATATTGTTCCTCCCTTTCCGTAAAGGGAGGTTAGGAGGGATTTAGTACTCTTTCATGACTTTAAATATCGCACAAATTTTTTCTTTTGCCAATAAAAAACCGGCCTCAATTCGCTTTAGGCGACGGACCGGGTTGAAATTTTTTTATCGTCTCCTCTTTTATAGACTCTGCCTTTTACGCTTTTGCCCTTTTCGTCACTCTTTTTTTCCAGGCCGATTCAACGAATCTGTACATCGTGACCTGAAATTCCGCGCCGTCGATCTCTCTTTCAGTCTTTTCCGGTTTAAAGCCTTCGGGAATTTCATATCCCTGCTTCCGCAGAATCAGCATCTCTTGATTTAAGATTTCTTCGGCGACTTGCCGAGCCGTTTTACCCTCCCGGGCGCCAAAAGCGATGGCCACATAGATCCGGGTTTCTTCCCGGCTGATCTCATCCAACCAGACCTTAACGTCTGGCCGATTTTTAGTTCCCACGGGAATAATATTCCCCATATACACCCCTCCTTTCTGCTCTGCTAGGTTTTTAAGATACTTCCCTTTTCTCTTTTCTAATCCCGGTCATCCAATAGACAACACTACCAACTAAACAGTAATTTGTCAAAACAAAAGCCGGTAAAAAACCGGCTCCTTTTTAACCACGCCGGGTTAAAACAACGCGCTTTGTTTGGCAAAGCCCGCGCGCTGGGCATCGTCGTAGATCTTAATTTTGCCATATTCGCCGTCGTAGCCCGGCTCGATCTTCACCTGGCCTTCGCGCACACGCATAATGGCGTCAACGACTTCAACTTTGCCCGCTTTTAATAATTCTTCTTTGGGCAAGTCCATTAAAATTTTAAATTCCTGGCCGAACTTATTTATCAGCTCCTGATATTCCGCGTCCACTCTTTTGGTGCCCGTGCCCATGTCAAAAGCATCCGCGATAATTTCTTCCAGCGGAATTAAATTAATAAACGGCGCCGTGCGGCTAGGTTTCCCGCCCAAGGGCCTATCCGCCAAAATTTCTACGCGGCTCATCACACCTACGGTCACCCTTTTTCCGCACACCGGACAGATGCCTTTATGCTTTTTGGTTTCCTCCGGCGACCAGGCAATTTTACAATTGCGATGGCCGTCATAATGATATTTTCCTTCTTCCGGAAAAAATTCAATAGTTTTGACCAAGCGATTTTTAATGGACGGCGGCGCCTTCACTCCCAAGCGCAACGCTTCGGCGATATACCGGTAACCTTCTATTCTCCCTTCAAAGATATTCGCCTCCCGGCCAATACGATGAGGGCTGTGCGAATCGGAGTTAGAGATCAAAGAAATATTGTCTATCTGCGACAAGCGCCAATTCATGGCCGGGTCGCTAGACAGCCCGGTTTCCAAAGCATAAATATAGCGGGTATATTCATCAAAACATTCCGACAACGAATCAAAACCTGATTCGGAACCAAAGACCGAAAAATGCGGCGTCCAGATATGCGCCGGCACCACCAGGGCCTCGGGTGAAATATTTAAAATAATTTTAGCCAATTCTTTGGCGTCTAGTCCCAGGATTGGCCGACCGTCGGCTTTCAAATTCCCGATCCAGCCCAAATGCGCGTTGATTTTCTCCACCGCCTCGAACGACGGCGCAAAAGCCATCATATGCACCTTGCGCGTCCGGTTGTTCTTTTTATAAATGCAGCTGATCTCGCTGGTTAAAATAAAGCGCAGATCTTTTTCATTGTTATTGCCATTGCCATTGTTAGCGCTGGGCAAATGCCAGCCATTGTTCAACTTTATTTTATTTATTTTACGTAATTTAAAAAGTCCGGGCTCACACGGTTCTAGCTTTCCCTTTAATTCTTTCAGCCAGGCCGGATGCGTGAAGTCCCCCGAACCTAAAAGGTCCACCCCCTTGATACGCGCCCACTTATCCAAATTTTCCAGGTCCATATCGCGAGACGTCGCGCGGGAATATTTTGAGTGGATATGAAAATCAGCAATAAAATTAGGCATATATAAATTTTCTCGCGACTACTTTCTCG
The DNA here is from genome assembly GCA_964579775.1 of uncultured Candidatus Saccharibacteria bacterium. GTDB lineage: Bacteria > Patescibacteriota > Minisyncoccia > Portnoybacterales > GWB1-42-6 > UBA8475. The sequence continues at coordinate 12,161 of CAZOGP010000015.1, forward strand.
CTATTACCACGATATTTCTTTCGCCGCTTTTCCTGGTTAAAAATCCGATGTTCTCTATTTTAAAACCCGCGTCTTCCAGCAAGACACGCAATTCTTTGGTGGAAAAATTATGGAAATAACGCACGCCTTTATCCGCCCAAGGTTCGTAAAAATCTCCCCAATCGAGGTTAGAACGGCCGATGATTTTCAGCCAGGAATATTTAATAAGGAATTTCCAGCGTTGCCGGCTAGAACGCGATGACCAGGTTGTTAGCACCAGCAAGCCGCCCTTTTTCAACACGCGATGCGCCTGCCGCAGAAATTCCCGCCGCAGATCGTAGCCGGGCAAATGGTGCAACACCGCGATACATAAAACCTTGTCAAAAAAATTATCGCCAAAAGGCAGCGCCAACCCGTCGTTTAAGATAAACTGGCCCTGCGGGTATTTTTGTTTGGCCAGCTCAATGAGCCTAGCGGAATTATCCACGCCAAAATATCTGGCGGTTTTGCCCTGCCCGCAGATCAAATCGTAAAAACGGCCATTGCCGCAGCCTAGGTCCAGCACCTGATCGCCTTCCCGGAAATATTCGCTAAGTGACCGGAACTCTTCCCAGACATTCGCGCGCGTGCGCATAAAATCTTCCGCCATCAGATCATAAAAGCGCTTATTCAATTCCATTATTTTTTTGGCTTCACTTAAGTCCATAAATTCTTGTTTAAGACTAACTAAAGCTTAACACAAATTTCGTGTCCCCGCCCCCGTAAAATCACCCGCAGCGATAACGGGGCGAGGAGGATTTGTACGGCGTTTGAAACTTACTGGTGGAATTATACAACTCCGCTCGAACCTTTTTTGAACGGAACTGATGGCGCGCTTCGCGCGCCAAACTGAACGCTCGGGCGGGCAAAAAGGAAGGGGGTTGGGGGGAAGGAATCCCGTGTCGCGGCACAGGACAAGCTTTTGCCCGCCCTCGCTTTCCGCCGCCGCCGAATTTCGTGCCAGTGAAACTGGCGCGCCGCCTAAAATTGGCGGTTAGTAAAATTTATAAAAACATGCATATCTTAATTACAAGTTTA
>CAZOGP010000016.1:0-9329 GCA_964579775.1 uncultured Candidatus Saccharibacteria bacterium
AGGAGTTTATGGAAATTCCGGCGATTTTTCTTTGGTTTCTTCACCCATCACCGTCACTTCGCCTAATGGGGGAGAGACATGGAAAGTTGGCGAAACCAGAAGGATTACTTGGCAAGCAAGCAATTTTCTTTCTATCGATAAAGTGAGGGTCTATATTGATATAACCGATGTAATCTCAATAAGCTCCGGGGTTAGCAACTATGTAACGGATCAAGAAATTCCCGCTTCTCAAGGTTATTACGATTGGACTATTACTCAAAATCAGTTGCCTTATAGTTCTACTCTTCCACATCAATACAAGATACGAATTAGTAAATCCGTAGATCCTTATACTACTTATGACTCCAGCGACGCGGCGTTCAGCATTGTAGCAGCCGGCACTCCAGCGCCAACCCCTACTCCAACCCCAACCCCTGTCCCCACCAACGCATGTCTTCCAGACAACGCCTTGATTAAGATGCCCGACGACCCCAAAGTCTATGTTATTGTTAATTGTCAGAAAAAATGGATTCAGACCGCTGAAGAATTCAAGGACGAGGGCTATAAATGGACAGATGTCAAAGAGGTCAATTCACCAGTAGTTCAAGCTTATACCGATTATCAGCAAGCCACGGCCAATCTATTGAAAGCAATTGGCCAGGAAAAAGTTTATAAAGTGGTTAATAACAAATTACTCTGGGTGCCGACCATTTCCGCTTTTAACGCCCAAGGACTCAAATGGTCTGACGTGCAAAGCGTGGATACATCGCAATTAAATCAATATCAGCGGGCTAAATTACTGCAGATTAATGGCGATCAAAAAATTTATTACATCACAGAATCGGGTTTGAAAAAACACATCCTCAATGAATCCGTCTTTAATTCTTATAACAACAAATGGGAAGATGTTGTAACCGTTGATGCCGCTGTCATCAACTCTTATCCGGATGCGAATTTAATTAAAGCCGAAGACGGCTATCAGGTCTACAAATTGGAAAACGGACAAAAACGTTGGATTAAAACTGACGCGGCGTTTAGAAGATTAAAACTCGATTGGAACAAGGTTGTTCCTGTCAACGAAACAGAACTGGCCGCTTATCCAGACGGGGCGGCTATAGAATAGAAAGCTTTGAGATGAGCGCATCAAAAACTTCCTTGGCACATTATTGCCGGGGGAGTTTTTGGTTGATATATATGATGTTTTTGGTTATTATTTTACTATGAGTAAAAAATATATCACCACTACCTTGCCTTACGTCAACGCCGAGCCCCATATTGGCTACGCCATGGAAGTGGTCCGGGCGGATGTTTGGGCGCGGTGGCAAAGAACGCAGGGGAACGAGGTATTTTTTAATTTGGGCGTGGATGAGCACGGGTTAAAAATCTATCAGCGGGCCAAAGAATTGGGGCTGGAACCGCAGGCTTACTGCGACCAGCAGGCGGTGAAGTGGCAGGAGTTGAGCCAAACGCTTAATTTGAGCGAGCACAATTTCATTCGCACCACCGACGCGCACCATATCAAGGCGGTGCAGGAATTTTGGCGCCAGGCGAAAAAGAACGGCTTTATTTATAAGAAAAATTATCAGGCCAGATATTGTGTGGGTTGTGAATTAGCCAAGACCGAATCGGAGTTGGTTGACGGCTGCTGTCCGCTACACCCTAAGCAAGCGTTGCAAATTATTGAAGAAGAAAATTATTTTTTTAAGTTTTCCGAATTTCAGCAGCCATTGCTGGAATTATACGAGAAAAATCCGGAATTTGTCGTGCCGGCCCACCGGTTCAACGAAATTAAAAGTTTTGTGAAGGCTGGTTTGCAGGATTTCAGCGTTTCGCGTTTGAAAGAGAAAATGCCCTGGGGTATTGAGGCGCCGGGCGACAGCGAGCAGGTCATTTACGTGTGGTTTGACGCGTTGATAAACTATATTTCCGCCATTGGCTGGCCTGACGATACGGAAAGATTCAATTCTTATTGGCCGGCCATTCAAGTGGCGGGCAAAGATAATTTGCGCCAGCAAAGCGCCATGTGGCAAGCAATGCTCCTGGCGGTAAAATTACCGCCGTCCAAGCAGGTCTTCATTAATGGTTTTTTGACCAGCAATGGACAGAAAATGAGTAAGTCCTTGGGCAATGTTATCGCGCCGCAAGAATTGACGGACAAGTTTGGCGCGGACGGCGCGCGCTATCTGCTGGCGTCGCTTAATACTTTTGGCGATGACATGGACGTAACGCTGGCGGCCTTAACGGAAAAATATAACGCGGAGTTGGCCAATGGCCTGGGAAATCTGGTGAGCCGAGTGTTGAATATTATTGAAAAAAATTTTGATGGACAGTTAGTGGCGAAGAAAATGGAAATTGAAATTGCCGGAGAAATGTCAGCGATGAATTTTTCTGGGGCGATAGAAAAGATTAAGGCCAAAATTGACTGGGCCAATAAATATATTGATGACACAAAACTTTGGGACTTGGTGAAAAGCGATAAAGATAAAGCGCGGAAAGTTTTAGCTGAACTGCTGGGCGCTATCATCGCGATAGGGGAGGCCCTGGCGCCGGTGATGCCCGAGACTTCTAAAAAAATCCTTGACCGAGCCAGGGTAAATAAGATAGAAAAAGGAGAGGGGCTGTTTTTGAGGGTTAAGTGATTATTTTTGATCAAGAGGCATAACGTGTACCTTCGTTATGGGGGCACGTTTTTTATTGACAAAAGCTATTTTGATGATAGTTTAAAATATTAGCGGATAGTTCATTTCAGGCTCGGGCTTATAAAGATATCAAACAAACAAAGAGAAGGAGGAGGGGCTATGGAGAGAATCGGTTATTATAGCACCAACAGAAATTTGGAAGGAGTTCCGGGTATCGTTCCTTTTAAGGAACGGGTTTCCTTTAAGGAGGCGCTTTTTATGGGTCAGGCACCGGATGAAGGGCTTTTTATGCCCAATCGAATTCCCTGGATAGACGCGGCCCGTTTGCATGTCTATCGGGGAGAGCCTTATTGGAAAATCGCTTTGCTCGTCGCCAATAAATTTTTGGAAGGCGAGATGGCTTTTGAAGACCTCAAGCGGGCGGTGCGGGATTCTTATAATTTCCCGGTGCCGTTAGAAAAGGTTTCGCCACGGCGAGGCATCATGCGTTTGGACCAGGGGCCGACGGCCTCATTCAAGGATTTTGCCGCCCGGCTGATGGCGCGGCTGATGAGCTGCTTTTTGGCACCCGGCCAACAGCTTCATATCTTGGTGGCCACTTCCGGCGACACCGGCAGCGCGGTCGGCTGGGGCGGATTGACGTATTACGCAGGCGCAAATATGCCTTTTGAAAGTTTTTTGAGTGTTTCCCTGGAAACCGCGCATCCAGCCAAGTTTCCCAACGAGATAAAAGAATTACTCGGCTTTGAACCCGAGCTTCCTGAAAGCATGAAGGCCATTGATAGCCGGACGGGGGAGCCGCCGCTCCAAATGGTGGCAGAATACGCCGCGCTCAAAGAATATCTTTTGAGCCGCTGCTAACAGTTTTTGGTACCATGGGGCAAGCCATCGCGCTTGCCATTTTTTATTTATGAATTGCGGTTAGCCGTGGTTGGGGCTATAATTATTTTATCTTTATGTTAATTGATACCCACGCTCACGTGAATTTCAGCGTTTATAAAGACGATGGCGACAAAGTCGTTCGGCGCGCGCTGGCCGAAGATATTTGGCTGATAAACGTCGGCGCAGAGAAAGACACGAGTCGCCGCGCCGTTGAATACGCTCAAAAATATCAAGAGGGTGTTTTTGCGGCGGTGGGTTTGCACCCGGGCCATTTGGCCGCGCAAGAGTATGAAGAAAAAATTGACGGCGATGAAACTGTGAAAATAAAAACCGAAGCGCAGGGATTTGATTACGATTATTATAAAAACTTGGCACAAGATGCCAAGGTAGTGGCGATAGGAGAGATCGGCTTGGATTACCATTATAAAAATGGCGCCAAAGTCGAGCTGCAGCGGGAAACATTGCTGGAGCAGATGGGCTTGGCTGATACTTTGAAAAAACCCATGATGTTGCATTGCCGCGATGCGCACGAAGACCTGCTCAAAATACTGGAGACCTGGACGTTCGTCGGCAACAAGCCCTTGCGCGGGGTCGTGCACAGCTTTTCCGGGCGCTGGTCCCAGGCGGAACGCTATTTGAAAATGGGATTTTATCTTGGCTTTAATGGTCTGATAACTTTCGCGCGGGACTATGATAGAGTGGTACGCGAGATACCGTTGGCTAAGTTGTTACTGGAGACTGATTGTCCGTATTTGACCCCGGAGCCATTTCGTGGTAAAAGGAATGAACCTAGTTACGTAAAATATGTGGCACAAAAAGTCGCCCAGTTGCGGGGAATAAGCGTTGAAGAGGTGGCGGAGAAAACGACGAAAAATGCCAGGGAGTTGTTTAGGTTATAATGCGAAAAATACGAATTTAATGCCAACTATGCGAACTGCGAAAAATGATTTTACTAAAATTATTTATTCAGAGTTATCTTACAAGATAAACGGTATTTTATTTGCAGTCAGACAAGAATTAGGAGGGTATTGTAATGAAAAACAGTATTGTGATTTGATAGAAGCGAAGCTAAAAAAGGAGAAAATAGCGTACGAAAGAGAGAAAATACTTTTAGGTATGTTTGAGGGAGAGCAAGAAGGAAGGCATAGGGTGGATTTTTTGATCGAAGATAAAATTATATTAGAAGCTAAAACGAAGAGATTTTTAACCAGGGAAGATTATTATCAGTTAAAAAGATATTTATCGGTTTTGCGTAAAAAATTAGGAATTATAGTAAATTTTCATCAAAAATATATTCAACCAAAAAGAATATTAAATTCATCAGCGACAGAATAAGGATTTTCTGTTCGCAGTTCGTAGGTTAGCATTTTTATTTTGTTCGCATTATATTAATTATGATTCTGGATATTATTACCTATCCTAATAAGATCTTAACCAAAAAAACCAAACGCGTTGGAGCTGTTGATGCTGAAATCAAAAAATTGATAGACGATATGGTGGAAACGCTTTATGCCAAACGGGGAGCGGGGCTGGCGGCCAATCAGGTGGGGGAGTCCAAACAGATTATCGTGGTGGATGACAGCCGGGGCGAGGGCAATGTTAAAGTTCTGATCAACCCTGAAATTGTCAGAAAAAAAGGGAGCGCAATTATGGTTGAAGGTTGTTTAAGTTTGCCGGGGCTGGAACTTGAAATAAAACGGCCGGCCAAAATTGAGGTGGAGTATTATACTTTAATTGAAAAAGATAAAACCCGCCTTCGTTCCGATGGAGCTTCGGCGGGTCCTGATTTTTCTGACAAAATTGAAAATTTTGAGAAAAAGCGGATAAAAGCCAGCGATTTGCTGGCTCGGATAATTTGCCACGAGGTTGACCATTTGGCCGGCAAGACCATGCTGGACCGGTTGCCGTTGCTCAAGCGGCTGAGGCTTAAGCGCAGTTTAAGGAGAAATAAAATATAATTCAAATAAATTATCCCTCCTTTAAAAAGGAGGGAGATAAATTTTTATATCCACCCGCCTAAAATTACCACTCCCAGCGTCACCAACACGACTCCGGCAATCAAGTGCAACAGCCGGAGTTTAGCTTTCCGCCAGGCTTCGGCTTTCTCGGGCGGCAGGCCAAAGTACATCGCCAAAACAATGGCCAGCATCGGCGCGATGAAGATCAAGTTATAAAAAATAAGATAGCCGAGCGCCGTGACGAAAGTGGCTTTAGTGGCCAGCATGCCTAAAATTACGACATATGGGCCGGAGGTGCAGGGGAGCAGGAATAAGCTGATCAACAAACCAATAATAAAACCACCGATAGGGCTGGTTACATTCATAATCAGTTTATGCATTTTGGGTCGCCAGGAAAGCGGCACTTCCATTAAAAATCCGCCGCCGCCGTACCAAAAATAATCCTTGATATTGAGCAAGCCCAAAATAATCGCCAAGCCGCCGACGATATTATAAAAATAGCCGGAGAACGACAGGGTGTAGGAACGAATAAATTGCAAAATTCCAAGGCCCATTGCAAAATAAGCGATAAAAACCGCGGCTACAAAGCTGAGACCCGTCCGGAGCGCTTTTTTACGTTGGCCTTCATTAAGCAAAAGAGAACCCATGAGCAAAATCAAAATGGCAAATTCGCATGGGTTGATGGCGTCCAGCGCCGCGGCGCCGGCTACAGCTAAAGGCGTGACACCTATCGACTGCAAGCTTACGCGGCAGGCATTGGCCAATTCCCGCGCCGGTTGCCAATTCATCAGCGCAAAAACCGTCGCGACAGCAATAACGATGGCGATAATTAAAAAATTCTTTTTTAGCCATTCTTGAAACATGGGATTATGATAGCATAGTTTTTTCAAATCACAAAATTTCCTTAGCAATTTTTATTTTAATAACCCCACCCCAACCCTCCCCTTCAAAAGGGGAGGGAGACGAAGACGAGGGATTCTATAATTTTATGAATAAAAAAAAGCAACCCTGATGTTTCAGGGCTGCGGGAGAACGTTTGCGCGCTATCTCATGTGAGACGGCTTTTGCATGAAGGCATCGTCGCGCAAATCCAGATGCATGCCGGTAGGACGGTCACTGCGTCTGCGGAGCGCTCTATTTAAGAACTATTTTGCTTGTTTATAGTATACATAAAGTTGAAAAAAAGGCAAAACTACGGTAAAGTATGAGAGTAAATAAATCCACCCCAACCCTCCTTTACAAAAGGAGGGAGAAAATCAAATCCCCCCCTTTCGTAAAGGGAAGTTAGGAGGGATTTAAAATTATGCCTAAATACGACCATAAAAAGATTGAAAAAAAGTGGGCCAAGATTTGGGAAGAAACCAAACTTAATCAGGTTGATTTGGATAAAGCCAAAAAACCTTTTTATAACCTGATGATGTTTCCGTATCCCAGCGCCGAGGGGCTGCACGTGGGCAATATGTACGCTTTCGTTCACTCGGACGCCTATGGTCGCTTTATGAAACTGCGGGGCAATGACGTGTTTGAGCCGATAGGATTAGACGGTTTTGGCATTCATTCGGAAAATTACGCCATCAAGATCAAAGAACATATCAAAGCCGTTTCCCAGCGCACGGAGAAGCATTTCTATGAACAGCTCCATATGATCGGCAATCAGTATGACTGGAGCCGGACGGTGGAAACTTTTAAGCCCAATTATTATAAATGGACCCAGTGGCTGTTTTTACAAATGTATAAAAAAGGCCTGGCTTATCGCGCCCAGGCGCCGGTCAATTGGTGTCCGGCTTGCAAAACGGTTCTTTCCGATGAGCAGGTCATCGGCGGCCAATGCGAGAGATGCGGCGCGCCAACGGAAAAACGGCAAATGGAGCAGTGGTTTTTTAAGATTACCGCTTACGCCGAAAGATTATTGAAAAATTTGGAATGGATAGACTGGTCCGAGCCGGTCAAGATCGGCCAGCGTCACTGGATAGGGAAGAGCGAGGGCGCCAGCTTGAAGTTTCCGGTGGCTGATTCGGAGTTAGCCATAGGGGTTTTCACCACGCGGCCGGACACACTTTTTGGCGCGACTTTCATGGTGCTCTGTCCCGAGCATCAATTGATAGATAAACTAAAAGAAAAAATAACTAATTTTGAAGAAGTCAAGGAATACATTAAAAAGGCCGGGCAAAAATCGGATCTGGAACGGACGGACTTGAATAAAGATAAAACGGGCATAGAAATAAAAGGCGTTAAGGCCATTAATCCGGTCAACCAGAAAGAAATTCCGATCTTTGTGGCCGATTATGTTTTAGCGGGCTATGGCACCGGCGCCATTATGGCCGTGCCGGCGCACGACGAGCGCGATTGGGAATTTGCGAAAAAATACAGAATAGAAATCATTGAAGTGGTCAGCGGCGGTCAAAATGTTCAAGAAAAAGTTTATATTGGGCCGGGAAACAATGTGAATTCGGAATTTTTGAATGGATTGGAAACTAAAGAGGCAATGGCCAAAATGACGGAATGGTTAGTTAAGAAAAAGATCGGCCAGGGCGCGGTTAATTTTCACTTGCGCGACTGGTGCGTTTCGCGCCAGCGCTATTGGGGCCCGCCAATTCCGATGATTGAATGTGCTAAATGTGGTTGGCAGCCGGTGCCCGAAAAAGATCTGCCGGTGCTCTTGCCGGAAATGGCTGATTTTTTGCCTGATGGTTCGGGCAAGGGCCCGCTGAATAAAATTAAGGAGTTTGTGGCCACGACTTGTCCCAAATGCGGCTCTCCGGCCAGACGAGAAACGGACGTTTCTGATCCGTTCGTGGATTCCTGTTGGTATTTTCTGCGCTATCCTTCAACCGAGTTTGACGATAAGCCGTTTGATAAAAAAAGGCTGGAGAAGTGGCTGCCGGTGAATATGTATATTGGCGGCAAAGAACACACGGTTTTGCATCTGCTCTACTCTCGCTTTGTTACGATGGCGATGCATGATTTGGGCTATTTGAAAGAAGAGGAGCCGTTCAAGCGGTTTTTTGCCCACGGGTTGCTTATTAAAGAAGGGGCGAAAATGAGCAAGTCCAAAGGCAACATTATTAATCCCGATGAGTATATTGAGAAGTTTGGTGCCGACAGCGTTAGGCTGTATTTGATGTTTTTGGGCGACGTGCGCCTGGGCGGCGACTGGCGGGATTCGGGTATGGCGGGGATGTCCCGTTTTACCAACCGCGTTTGGCATATCGCGCAGAGGATCTTAAAACAAGGCAATAAAAAAACCACCGACCAGGAAGTTTTGAAAGCGGCGCACAACACGATTAAAAGAGTAGGGGACGATCTGACTAAATTAAAATTTAACACCGCCATCGCGGCCATCATGGAAGGCGTGAACGCGCTTTATGAATTTGAGGCCGCGAGCAAAAAAATCGGCGCTGATATCGTCGGCATTTTAGCGCAAGTTATCGCACCCTTCGCGCCATTCATGGCAGAAGAGATTTGGTCTAATGCGGGGAACGAGGACAGTGTCTTTAAAGAGCTCTGGCCAGAATATGACAAGGAATTGATAAAAGACGAAACCATCCAGATGCCGGTGCAGGTCAACGGTCGCGTCCGCACCATTTTAACCGTCCCGGCGGATATCTCGGAAGCCGAAGCTAAAAATATCGTGATGTCAGACATCACGATATTAAAATGGCTGGAGGGCAAAGAGCCGAAGAAAGTTATTTTTGTAAAAGGGCGGCTGGTGAATATTGTGGTTTAAATCCACCCCAGCCCTCCTTTAAAAAGGAGGGAGATAAATGGGTTCCCCCCCTTTTTAAAGGGAGGTTAGGAGGGATTTGAGAATTTGTGATTTTTGTGAAGGGGAGATTGGTGAATATTGTGGTATAGGTTTTTTGAATAAAAT
>CAZOGP010000016.1:9429-13184 GCA_964579775.1 uncultured Candidatus Saccharibacteria bacterium
ATTTTTGTGAAGGGGAGATTGGTGAATATTGTGGTATAGGTTTTTTGAATAAAATTATGTTCTCAATTTTTCAAGAATTTCCTAATTTAGTGGTTGAAATCTCGACCAAGCAAGACGGTCCGATGCGGTTGGCGGGGGATAAGGAGCAAGATATTCAAGCTTGGGAAAATCGGGAAAGATTTTTCAAAAAGATCGGGATTGATAAAAATTCGGTTGTGCGGGCCAGCTTGGCCCATGGCCAAAAAGCGGTGATTGTCTCGGCCAAGGATGCCGGTAAAGCACTTGATGAGACTGACGCGCTAGTGACGGCCGGGGGAAATTTATTTTTAGTTATTACCGTTGCCGATTGCTTGCCGATATTTTTTTATGACCCGCAAAAAGAGATTATCGGTTTGGCGCACGCGGGCTGGCGGGGCTTGGCCAACGGAGTGATAAGGTCAACTATTGAAAAAATGCTTGAACTTGGGGCTAACGCGGATAATATTTTGGTTGGGATCGGTCCGGGGATTGGGGTCTGCCACTATTCAATCAGCGATAAATCCAAAGAAGAGATTTTGGAAAAATTTAAAGTATATTTGAAAGACGTTTTGGTTGAAAGAGAGGGTAAGAAATTTTTAGATTTGCCAAAAATCGCAAAAATGCAGCTGAAGGACTTGGGTATTAAAGAAGGCAATATTGAAGATACTTGCGAGTGCACGTATTGTTTAACGGATAAATATTTCTCCGCGCGGCGCGACAAAAGCGACCCGCTGCAAACTATGTTAGTGGTAGTGGGGATGAGAAAATAATATCGGCTTAAGGACGTTGTTGCGGTATAAAACTTTATGCAAAATAACTTAAACGAGCAAGAAGAATACGCGGATTTGGTGGATGAGAACGATAAGGCTATTGGCCGTATGCCAATGGCGGAAGCGAGGCGTAAGGGAGTTGAAAATATGCGAGTGGTTAACGCTTTTTTAGTAAATTCTAAGGGCGAGCTTTGGATTCCGAGGCGGGCAGCCGAGAAAGAATATTGGCCGCTGTGGCTGGATATGAGCGTTGGCGGTCATGTCTCAAGCGGCGAGACTTACGAGGAGGCCTTGAAGCGCGAGGCGGCGGAAGAATTGAATATTGATATTGATGAAATGTCGCCACGACTACTGGGTTATTTGACGCCCAAGGATGGCGATTTTATGTTCATGAAAGTCTATGAAATTAAGAGCGACGAGACACCAAGCTATAGTAAAAAAGAGTTTTGCGAGGACTTTTGGCTTTTGCCACGGGAATTGATAAGGCGGATAGAGCAAGGAGAAAAGAGTAAAAAAGATTTACCTTTATTAGTTAAAAGATTTTATTTATAAAAAATGCCAAACGCGGAAGAATTATATAAGAAAATATTAGGCGAAGCCCAAAATGATGAAAATATCATCGGTTTTTGGCTGGATGGGTCGCGCGGGAAGGGGATGATTACGGCCAATTCAGACCATGACTGTAAAATGGTTGTAAAAGACGAGCTGGAAAAAGAGTATAAAGAAAAATATAAGACCGAACATAACACCGGCGCTGATGTTGGCGTGATGTCACTTTCCGAATTTAGGGAATACGCCAAGTGGGGGAGCGAGACGGCTTGGGACAGGTATAATTTTACGCGCCTGAAAGCGGCGGTAGATAAAACCGGCGAGATACAAAAATTAATTGATGCCAAAGGGGTTATCCCGCCGGAAAAAATCAGAGAATTGATAGAATTTTCAATGGGTTGTTATTTAAATAGATTTTATCGCTCATTAAAGTGTTTTAGAGATGGAAATGTTGCCGGAGCGCGTTTTGAAGCCGCCGAATCGGTTTTCGTCTTTCTTGACGCCTTGTTTGCTATGGAGGGCAGAATCAAGCCGTATTATAAATACTTGGAATTTGAATTGAAAAATTATCCCTTGAAAGAAAGTCCATTTGAGGGTGGCTTATTGATTGCTAATCTTTTAAAAATTTTAGAGACCGGCGATCTGGCGTTGCAAAAAGAGATCTTTAAGTGGACAGAAAAAACATTCAGGGCGAATGGCTATAATAGGGAACTTGATGGGTGGCAGGGGTATTTTGATAAGCTTTTATAATGAAATTATTAAAAACCATAGAATTTAAAAAAGTCTCGCCGGAGGAACTGGAAAAATACGAATTTTCACAGCGGGCGCGGGCGGTGGTGTTTGACAAAGAGGGCAGGATCGCCCTGCTTTTTGTTTCTAAGAAAAATTATCATAAGTTGCCGGGCGGTGGAGTGGAAGCGGGCGAAAGTCTGGAAGAAGCGTTGCGTCGGGAGTGCCGTGAGGAGATCGGTTGCGAGATAAAAATCACCGGTGAGATCGGGCGGGTAATTGAGCATCGAGATATGTGGAAAGCAAAACAAGAATCTTTCTGTTATTTAGCCGAAGTTTCCGGCGAAAAAGGGGCGCCGACTTTTACGGCGGACGAAATCGAAAACGGTTTTAGTATTAAATGGCTTTTGCTCGGCGAGGCGATAAAGATTTTGGGAAGCGATAAGCCAAGCGATTACGAAGGCCAATTTATTGTAGCCAGAGAATTGGTCTTTTTGAGAGAGGTAAAAAGGTAACTAAATCCCTCCCAACCTCCCTTTACGGAAAGGGAGGAGAAATCCACCCTAACCCTCCTTTTATAAAGGAGGGAAATAGATGATATGAAAATTATTTCCTGGAACGTTAACGGGTTGCGGGCGGTAGAGAAGAGAGGATTTTTGGAGTGGTTACGTAAAAGCCAAGCTGACATAGTCTGTCTGCAGGAGATAAAGGCTACAATGGACAAGGTGCCGGTGGAGTTGATAGATCCGGCCGGCTATTTTTCTTTTTATAACCCCGCGACCAAGCCGGGCTATGCCGGAACCGCGGTTTTTACCAAACACCAGCCATTGAAGGTTATTGATAAAATGGGACTGGCGCGATTTGATAATGAAGGGCGGATTCTGCGACTGGATTTCCCCAATTTTATTTTGATAAATTTATATTTGCCTCACGGCGGGCGGGACCAGAAAAATTTGGGATATAAGCTGGAGGTGTATGAATATTTGTTTAAGTATTTGAAAAACCTGGATTCACCCCATCCCAACCCTCCCCTTCGCAGAGGGAGAGAGGAAAAGCCGGTGGTGTTGATAGGGGATTTTAATATCGCGCATGAAGAAATTGATCTGGCGCGGCCGAAACAGAACACAAAAAATATTATGTTCACGCCGGAAGAACGGCTGCGGCTGGATAAGCTGGTGAAAATGGGCTTTACGGATACTTTCCGGCAACTGCATCCGGATGAGCCAAAATATACCTGGTGGCCGTATTTTGCCAATGCGAGGCAGCGGAATTTGGGTTGGCGCATAGATTATGCTTTCGCGTCAACAAGTCTGGCGCCGAAAATAAAGAAAGCGGAAATCTTGACGGCTAAGACAGGTTCGGACCACTGCCCGATCGAAGTTGAGATCTAGATTGTATTGTCTTATTCGTACAAATAGGTAAATACGCTAAAGCCACACCAAGCTTTTCCTTTTTTAGGGAGAGGCTTTTATTTGATTTTTTAGCAGAAATATGATGAAATAGAAACACTGAATGCGCAGAAGACCTAGATTCCGGCTCAAGGCCGGAATGACAAATTGTAGATTTTTATCGGGGCATCGTATACCGGTAGTACGCATCCTTCGGGAGGATGTAGACTGGGTTCAATTCCCAGTGCCCCGACCAATCAAGACATTTCAAATTTTCAGGGGAAAGAGTTTGCTCGCTCGC
>CAZOGP010000017.1:0-12991 GCA_964579775.1 uncultured Candidatus Saccharibacteria bacterium
TTAGAATAATTATAACCTATTTCCCTACCGATTGAACATCCTGCCTGAGCTGAATGGATTTAGCGGTAATGCTGCCGTCTGAGTTGGCTGTGCCGCTGGCCACCACTTGTTTACCGACAACAAGATTATCCAACGTGGTGCTGGCCATTTCCTGCAATTGAGTTGACGCCGAATAGAAAACGATTTTGGAACCGCCATCCCCTAATTTTATTGTAATACTTTTATCGTCCTTGGCAATAATTTCACCCGTAGCCATGCCGCCACTTGTGCCACGAAAATTTCCAGTCGCACCTTGCCGCTGCCCAGCGGGAAGACTTCCCATTGAAAAATTACCTCTCTGGGAAGCTTGACTCTGCTGATACTTCATACCGCCATAGAACGCGCCGGCGCCAAATATTAACGCACACAAAACAGAAACTACTATAATTTTGTTTTTCATAATGAACCGTCGTCATCGCGAGCGCCGAAGGCGCGTGGCGATCCCGAAATAGTACCGCGTCCACGGGATTGCTTCGTCGCCTCGCTCCTAGCAATGACAAATTTAAAGTTATTATTTACCATAATTCGTTATTCGTACCTCAACGCTTCAATGGGATTTAACGCGGCCGCCCGGCGGGCCGGATAATATCCGAAAACCACCCCAATGGCCGCGGCCACGCCGCCGCTGATAGACAAATCTTGGATCTTTATTCCCGGATTTAAGGAAGTGATATAACCCAGTTCTTTTTCTCTCTCGGACAATCTCTTAAAAAGCTCTTCCAGAGCGGAGCGCGCAACAGAGGCTGATTTAAGCACCGGCCGGGCCACGGCTACAACATTGCCGCATTCAGTTTCCATTTTGCCCAGGACTGGCCGACCAAAGAAAACTTCAACCGCTGACAAACCCGCGTCAAATTTCACCGGGATTTCCACCGACGCCTCGCCCGACGGCAAGCCGGATGGATTATCCCTGACAAAGATGACTTTCCCCTCTTTCAGATCACCAATATTAAAATTCAAGGTCGCGACGAATGGCACAAAATTTTCGCCCGTCCAATCGCCCTGGGCTTGCGCGGGAACGGCTACCAATTGATTCCCGTTCCCGTCCAGCACGCGGACCGGAAAACTGGCCTCAAAAAACCAGGAGCCCCGCGCAATGCCGCTAACAACCAGCGGGCTCCCCGCCGTGTCGCCTGACTCGGGCCAACCGATCCGGATCAGATCTTGGTAGGAAGGACTAGGCGTGGCGTTCGGCTGATTCTCGCTGATTTTTCGCGCTTCCCTAAAAATAAAATAGGCGCCAAAGCCGGCGGCAACGGCAAGCAAAACCAAAATAATGATAACAATATTTTTTTTCATATTAATTTTAAAATCATTAATTAAGCTCTGTCTTCAGGATAGCACCCAAAAAGCCGCGGGACAATCTGCATAAAATAAAGGGTTTTTACCCAACCAGAGCAAGCTCTGGACTCAAAAGTTGATTATACCCAGCCGCCGTCCCGCTTAGCGGGATGGGGTTTTTAAAACCCTGTATTTTGACGTCACTCGGACAACATACCTACTGGCGCATTGTCCTCGTTAGTCAAAATAAAAATGACCCCATTTTTGAGGTCATTTCTGATTGATACTCAAATTGCCAGAGTCGCCGACCAAGAGGTACTGGCCGGCAAAAAGAACGGGCTGGCGCCGAGAATCTAGCACCCAGGAAAATCTTTTATCATTCTTCTGAACTTCATATTCCCTGTCCAACAAGCCGTAGTGGTCTAAAAACCGATTAAGCTTGGCGGAAATCCTGACGCAACCCTGGGAATCAACCTTGCCCAGCCTTGGCTCGCCAAAATCCGGATCCGTGGCGTGGAGCAAAAATCTGATCAGGCGCTCCTGCCCGTTTTTTACAGTCTTCTGCCAGCCAAAATCCCAAACTCGGCTGCCGCGAACTCCCAGTCCCCGCCAGCCTTTGCTGTTTTTCGTGCCCAACGCCCGGTAGCCGATGAAATCCGGCGAATTTTTAAAAACGCCGGTTGGCGTGATAAAAAACTTCTTCCGCTTCTCGTTGCCGGAAGAAATTTTATCCAGTCCGATAATGGCCACGTTTCCGTTCGCTGCGTTAAAGAATCCGACAAAAGCGGTTTGCCGGCCGGGATTGCGGTCAGCGTATAAAAAATACTGCGAGCGATTCATTGCTCCCCTTAAAGAAGCCAGCCTGGAAGCGGCGTCTTGAGAAATTTCGTTAAGATAGTCTGCCTCTGCCGCCATCTCGCCATTCACTGTTTCCCTGAAAATCTGGCGCATTTTTTGCCCTTCATCAGGCAAATCAGGTAATAGACCGCCTGACACTAAAAACCCTACTTCTGCTATCGCGCCGCCCGCCAAAATTAGCAGAAACGCCAAAACCGATATGACCGCCATAAAGAGCTTCTTTTCCTTCATAACGCTTCCTCCTCTTTCTCTGATATGTAATGACGCTAAAAAGAACTTCTTTATTTGATTGTTTTATTATTAAATGCGGCTAATTTAAAGTCAACTAATCGGAGCTAATTTTTTTCACTCCGGCTTTTTCAAATATTTTTTCTCTTTCAGCTTGTCGGGCAAAAAAGATTCCTTGGAATATTTTTCATATCCTTGGCCGTAATTTAATTCCTTCATTAGTTTAGTTACGGGATTTCGCACGGGCAAAGGGATCGGCAAATTCCCGAAATTTTTTACGTCCGCCAGCGCGGCTTGATAGGCGTTGTAAGCGCTGCGGTCTTTTTTGCATAAACATAAAAAGGCTGTCCCGTGCGCCAGGTTAATGGCGCATTCGGGCAAGCCGATGGTTTCCACCGCGCGAAAAACATCATTGGCCACCACCAAAGCCGTGGGCTGGGCCAGACCAATATCCTCGGAAGCGAACACCACCATGCGCCTGGCAATAAATTTTGGGTCTTCGCCCGAATCAATCATTCGCGCCAGATAATACAAAGCCGCGTCCGGTTGGCTCGCCCGCAGGCTTTTGATAAAAGCGGAGATGGTATTATAATGTTCCTCGCCAACTTTGTCATATCTTAAGAATTTTGACTGAAGCGTGGTCTTTAAATTTTCCAGCGTTATCTTTTTATAAAGCTCGCTGGTATTTTCCAGCATCGTGATGGCTTGCCTCGCATCGCCATTAGCCATAGCGATCAGCCAAGCCTCGGATTTTTTATCCATTTTAAGACCCGTCCTTTTGATGATGGCTCTCATGTTATCCGGCGTCAGCTCGTTCAAAACAAAAACCCGACAGCGGGAAAGTAGCGGCGCGATCACTTCAAAGCTCGGATTTTCGGTGGTGGCGCCGATCAAAGTTATCTCCCCCCGCTCAACGTAAGGCAGTAAAAAATCCTGCTGAGACTTGTTAAAACGATGAATTTCGTCCAAAAATAAAACCTTGGGAATACCCATAAAACCTTCCTCCAGAATCTTTTTAATATCCGCTTTGCCGGCCGAGACCGCGGATAATTCATAGATCTTTGCGTTCAGGCTCCTGGCGTAGATATTGGCTAAAGTCGTCTTGCCGCTGCCCGGCGGACCCCATAAAATAAAAGAGAACAAATGCTTTTGTTTTATCGCAACGTTAAGAGGCTGGCCTTCGCCGACCAGATGCTCCTGGCCGACAAATTCCTCTAATTTTTTTGGTCTGATCTTTGAGGCTAACGGTTCCATGAAAATTGACCCCGCGGCGGCGGGGTCATCCTGAGCGAAGTGAAGGATCTTCCCGCTTTGACGGAGCACACTTTATTTTCCTTCCTCTATTAGCTCTTCCACATTTCTTTTCGCCTCCCCCAATAATTCTTTTGCTTTTTTTCGCGATTCGTGCGACCGGCGAACCAAAGCGCTGATTTTTTGCTGAATTGATTTTGGTAAAATCGGAATCAAAATGTTTTTAATATCCTTATAGCTGATATTCGTTTGAACACCGCCGGTGCCGATTCTTTCCAACTGACTCGCGCCAATTACCGAATTCAACAAAAATGCTAAATAGTCCCCATCAATATTTTGAGGTGTAATTCTTAAAATACGCTGATTGATGCTGCATTTTTTAATATCATTAGGAATTGTTGCCGACATACCGATCGTTCCCGACATTGATAAAACAATATCCCCTGATTTTGCCGTGTCCTTTGGCGACAACAAAAAATCTTTTTCCGATAAATAAGCGGAATCACCCAAATCTATATAGCCCTTTCTGATATTATTTATTCTAATTAACGAAATACCTTCTTCTTGATAATTTTCGCTCTTAAAGGGAAACCCCGTTGAATAATCTTTCACAAAATCCTCCAAACTTTTTGCCCCCTGATCTTTAATTTTTGAAATTAATTTATTATATTTTGATTGAAAATATTCGGCATCCAACCGATGGGCCGATTTTATTTCGGAAAGATTAACCACGGTTGACAGATTCTCATCAGCATTAAAATCTTTTAGTCCTAATTCTTCTAAAAGTAAATTTTCGGCTTGGGAATAAAATAATTTTGAGCTTTCTAGTTCTTTTAAAAATCCCTTATACGAATTTTCTATTTCATTTATTGCATTACGATTAAAAATAGGAATTTTAAATCTTTTAATTGACCCAAGAAAGATATTTTCTTGAACGCTACTAACGACTTCTCGCCGCGTTTGCAGTAAACCATATTTTGAATTTAAAAATGCCGCTAAATAATAAGGAGAAACTGTATCGCTGAGTGTAATTTTAGCGATTGCCTGATTGGCATTTGCGCTTTGCGAAAGATTATGCGCTATCGCCGCATTACCGATTGTTCCCGCCATTGAAAGCAAAACTTGGCCATCGCTAACTTTTGATTTTTTTAATATCTCGTTGACTCTCTCGCTAATATACTTCACATTGCTGAAATCAATATATCCGTCATGAATATCCCCAACATTGATATAAGGTACGCCGAACTCTTGCCATTCAATATAGCTGGTAAGAGAATACGCCCCGAAGCTTATAACTGATTTTGAAACTTCTTCTAAGGTTTTCGTTTCCAATTTAGCAAGTTTTTTTTCCAAATCTAAATACTCCGGCTGATAATATTCAGCATCTAATCTTTTCGCGCCTTCAAGTTGGGATTTTTGAATTATTGAAAAAACAGCCATTTAATTATTTTGGGATTCGTCTTTTTTAGAGCCTATCTTTTTATCTTTTCCAAAATACGATAAGAATCCCTCTATGAGTGGGTATCGCTCTCCTTCAAAATTTAAAAATTCACTAGAATTTTTACTGACTGCTTCTAATAAATTGCCCATATGCTTCTCGAGTAATTTATTATCAGAATCATTAAAACCTTCTATTGTTTCTCTGTATCCTACAAAAGAGCGCGCAATTACTTCTTTGTGCTTATAGGACTCTTCCAGCTTTTTACTTTCTGCTCTCCTATTTCCTAAAAATCCGACTAACCAAACAGCAAAAGCTATTAGAGGTGCCCGAAAAATCAGAAAACGCCACGCATCGTTAATGGTCGTTATATATTGCCCTTCCTCGGTAATAGTAATGTAACTATAGATAACAATAACTACTACTGCAACAATAAATAAACTAGACCAGACTATTCCACTCCAAAAATATTCCCTAACTTTATCAGCAAAAGACTTTGATAAATTTACACTAGTAGTACCAGCTTCTAATTCTTCTTCGATCTGTCTATATAATATTTCGTATTTTTCTTTCTGTTTTTGATGAAAATCATTTATTTTTTCAAACAAACCCTGAATTTTTTGCGTTTCACCAGCTTCGTTTGTTTTTTCATAGCCCAGAACATTATTTTGTACTTCTTCTATTTTTTCTTTACTTTTTTCAAACTCTTCAAAAAGATTCTCTAATTGCGTCTTAACTGAATCTCCCTTATCGTCATCAACGACAAGCTCATCATGAGCCTCTTTAATCTCTTGCGATCTTGTTTCGATTTGAGACAAAAAACCGTTTTCACCATTTATTTTTTCATTGGCATCTGCTATCGTTTGTTTACTTTTTTCAATTTCTTGAACAAAAGAATTAATTAACCCAATGTTTTTACCGGCCTCCTCAAATAACTGCCTAATCTCATTTTTGGTCATTTTTTTAAATGGTTTTCCGTCCATAATATTTTTATTTTAAAATTTAATTTTCTGCTCCTCCTTAAATTTAATAAACCCCTCCGCAATCTCGTCCAAATCGTGGTCTAAAACTTTGCGGCCTTTAGCATCGTAGACATAGCCGCCTTTGGCGTCTTTTTTATAAACATAATCGCCGGAGTTGTCTTTGCCGCCCTTTTTGGAAACTGCCATAAAAATCGGGTAGTTCTTTGGAATTTCTTTGTTTTCCTCTGGCTTTTGCAAAAACAAAACCGATGTTTTAGTCCCCGTATGGGGCTTGAAGGTATTCCCGTGAAGTCCGACAACCGCTAAAATTCGCGCTTTATCCAAAAGATAATCGCGAACATATTCCATATTGGTATTATTTAAAACGCCCTGCGGCAAGACAATGGCCATTCGCCCGCCCGGACGAAGCATATCTAATGTACGTTCAATAAATAGAATATGTCGCTCAACATTATTTCTTATTTTACCCTTGTCCTTTTTCGCCAGTTCATATTGCCTTAACAGATCAGACTCCGGATTTTCTCCGGCAAAGGGCGGATTTGAAAGTAAAATATCAAAAGCAAGTTTGCGGTAAGTCAGCTGATTTTCTTTTATATCTGCCGAATTTTCCAATTTTGCCAAAAGCGGTTTTAAGGCAACCCTGGCGTCTTCGCTCTCAATGCCACGCCAATCGCGGGCATCAAGCGCGTCCCGTTTAAAAATATGATGCTTGCCGTCGCCCGCGATAAGCATAAGCGCTTGTGAAATGCGGCGCATATTGTCGTCAAAATCTATGCCAAAAAGATATTTTGAAGCATACCCCTTTTGCGCCGATTCGGTTTTTAGATAATTGTCCCAAACGTGATACATGGTGTGTAAAATGAAACCGCCGGAACCGCAGGCCGGATCAATAATGTATTCATTCGCCTTCGGGTCAAGCATTTTTACGCACATTTTTACCACATGACGCGGGGTAAAATATTGTCCCTTTTTGCCTTTTGAAACTTCAGTAATAAGATATTCAAAAGCGCTATCAATAATTTCATACTCTCCCTGTCCTATTTCAAATAGCCGAATATTTTCTAAAAATGGCACGCAAATACCAAGTCGGCCCGGCGAAAGCCGTATTTTGTCAGAAGGTTCAAAAGTATCGGGCCATTCTTTTATAGATTCTTTAAAAAGATCGTTTATTATTTCGTATGTCTTTTCTGTGTCTTTATATTTTCTGAATGTTATTTCCTGATTTTCCCGCTGTTCTCTGGCTAACTTTTCATCGTAAAGCTTAGCATAAAGTATTTTAAATATTTCTTCAAAAACATTTGCACCGGAGCCAGCCAATGCCAGCTCTTCTATTCTTCTGACTATTTGTACAAAATCGAACTTTGGATTTAAGTCTTGCCAACTTTTTTTTATTTCGAATAAATCATCTATGGTTTGGTCGGCCCGCGGGATTTCACTTAAAGAATCTTTTTCTATCTCTTTAGGATAAGAGCGATAAAGAATTACTCTTTCGACGCCGTTTGACCAAACGCCAATTTCCGCTCCTTCAGAATTAAGGTAACTTTTTAATTGCCCGAGGCCATCTTTACCTTTTGGTTTTTTAACTTCAATAATAATATAGGGGGTTATTTTGTCTTTTTTATAAACAATAATATCCGCTCGCGCGTACTCCTTTGAACCGAAGTGCACGCTTATTTCCGTATCAATTCGTTCCAAGGGATATTTATAAAAAGTATTCAACTTATGAAGCCAAAGCTGGCGGACGATTTCTTCCGGTCTGCCATTATTTTTTGACTCGTCGTAAACGAATCTTTCCTTGCCGGACTTTAAATCTTTTACGTAAAACCTGTTTTTCTCGTTTTCGGTGATTTCCAGAACTTTTTCAAAGTCAACCTCCTCAAATTCTTTAAGGCCATAAGCGACTTCCGGGTTGCCAAAAACTTTATCGATAATCTCTTTTGTTTTATTTATTTTTTTTGTTGGCATATTATTTTATCGGTTTCCAGTAACCGTTTTTTAAAACTGATATTACTTTGCCTTTTAGCTCTGTTTCTTCTTCAAATAAAATATTCTTATATTTCGGATTTTCCGGTTTCAAATAAACATAGGGCGGTTTGTCTTCAGAAATAAATCTTTTAATGGTCGTGTCTCCGTTCTGCTCGGCCAAAACAACTTCTCCGGACACAAATTCTTTTTTACTTTGAACCAACACCACGTCCCCATCGTCAATTCCGGCGTTTATCATAGAGTCGCCATAAATTTTCAAGGCAAAAATTTGATCTTCTAATTTTTCAATTTTTTCATTCAAAGAAGGAATTTCCATCCAATTACCGCTTATTTCCAGCGCCTCAATCGGCGCCCCGGCGCTGGTCGCTCCGAGAAAAGCAGTCAGATAAGGCTTGCCAAGAATATCATATCCGAGAGGTAAAATTGCGATACTTCGAGCCGCCCCCTCTTTTCTTTTCAGTATTTTTTTTCTCTCAAGCTTCTCTAAAAGATCAATGACTGACTGATTTGAAGATACATCCAATAGATCTTTCATTTCCTCAAAAGCTGGAGGATAACCCGTATCTTTTATATACTCATATATAATAGCTAAAAGGTCTTTTTGTCTCTTAGTTATAGAGTTTTTCATTATTTAATGATACCCGACTATTTAGTTTAAAGTCAATAGATATCGGCTGTGGATAACAACAAAGCAGCCCCGACGTAATGTCGGGGCTGCTTTTCAATTAAGCCAAATGGCTTATTAGATGCGGGAAACATTCACCGCGTTGGGACCTTTTTCCGAGGCCGCTTCTTCGAAAGAGACCTTATCGCCCTCTTTCAGTTCCTCGAAAGTCACGCCTTTTAATTCATTCTTATGAAAAAAAAGCTCTTTATCTCTGCCCTCAACGGTGATAAAGCCAAAGCCTTTGGGCATAAGAGTTTTTATAATTCCTTCCATGATTTTGATGATCTAAATTAATCTAATTATTATTTTAAGGTTTTACCCTAAAGTTTGTCTCCCGAAATAAACTCGACGAATTTTTTTCAGGCAGCCATCTTGTACTCCCAGTCTAGCACATAACGGACAATTAAGCCAGACCTTGAGACGCCGCTTGACCCGCGCCGGCCCCCGCGGAGCAACCCGTGCTCCAGCAAATTTGGAGGTTATAGCCGCCGGTCGGGCCATCCAGATCAATTATCTCTCCCGCCAAATATAAATTATCAATGATCTTGGAACGCATAGTTTTGGAATCGATCTCTGCCAGGTCAACTCCCCCGTTGGTGACTATCGCCTGAACGAACCCCAGCGAATCTTTAACGGTTAGCTTCAGGCCTTTTAGTGTTTCAATTAATTTCTCTCTTTCCTCTCTCGTTATGGAATTTAATTTTTTATTCGCTTCGATCTTCGTGAACCGTAAAATCAAGTCTATTAATTTGCGCGGCACCAGCTCCGGCAAATAATTTTTAAAATTCCGGTTGCCTTTAAAATCCCGCTGCAACCTTTTATCCAGCGTTAAAATATCCAGAGCCGGTTTGAGGTCAATTTTCAAAATTACTTCTCCGGCGGGCAGCAGCTCCACTACCTTTTTGCTCAAATCAAGAATTATCGGCCCGCTCACGCCAAAATGGGTAAAAAGCATCTCGCCGAACCGAGAGTCAATTTTAACGTTATTTTGCCAAACCTCTGCGCTGACATTTTTTAAACCCAGCCCCTGCAAGTCACCGGTCCAGCCCTCCTTAACCCTTAACGGAACTAAGGCGGGCCGAGGCGCTGCTATTTTATGCCCCATTTTCTGCAGCCAGGCATAACCGGAACCAGTAGAACCGGTGCCGGGGTACGCTTTGCCGCCGGCACACAAAACAAACGCGCGCGCCATGATCTTGGCGTTTTTTAACTTTACGCTGATCATCTTTTTATTCTTGACGTCAAAACCGATAACTTCCTGACCTAACAACAAGCTGACCTTATTCTTCTTCAGTGCCGCCAAAAAAATATTTAAAACATCCTGCGCCTTGTCTGAAACCGGAAAAACTCGGCCGCCCCGCTCCGTTTTTATTGGCAGACCCTTCTCTTCAAAAAATTTCATTGTTTCCTCCGGGCCAAAAGCGGCCAGGGCGGAAAAAAACCACTGGCCTTTTTTGCCCAGTTTCTCAACGAATTTTTTATCGTTAAACTCCGCCTGCGAGAGGTTACACCGGCCATTGCCCGTCAATAAAAGCTTCCGGCCAAGGCTCTGGTTTTTTTCGATCAAAACAACGCTGGCGCCGCTCTCGGCCGCCTTAAGCGCGGCCATCATCCCGGCCGATCCGCCGCCGATAACCGCCACGTCAAATTTTTCCTGGATTTTTGCCATCTGTTTGACATTAAAAGCTGAGTTTTTACTCTTCTCCGTTTTCCCTGATAAATCCGCCAGCTTGCAAATCCCAAAGCTTTCTATACAGACTGTCTCTAAGAATCAATTCTTCGTGCGTTCCCTCCTCCTTGGTCATGCCTTTTTCCAAAATAATGATCCGATCCATTTTTCTGATGGTTGATAAGCGGTGAGCAATAACGATAGTGGTTTTACCTTTCATCAGATTATCCAAGGCGCTCTGAATTAACGATTCGGAATACGAATCTAGACTGGAAGTGGCTTCGTCCAAGATCAAGATCGGCGCATTTTTCAAAATTGCCCGCGCGATGGCCACACGCTGGCGCTCTCCGCCGGAAAGCTTAATGCCGCGTTCCCCCACAAAAGTTTCGTATTGCTGGCGTAAGCCGCGGATGAATTCGTCGCAATGCGCCAGGCGCGCCGCGTTAATAACTTCTTCGTCGCTAGCACCTTCCCGACCATAGCGGATGTTTTCCATAATAGTGCGGTGAAACAAGATGGGATCTTGCGGCACTAGAGCGATATTGTCGCGCAAGCTGATTAACGTCACACTTTGAATATTTTGCCCGTCAACATAAATTCCGCCGCTAACCACGTCGTAAAAACGCAGCAATAGACGCACCAGCGTCGTTTTTCCCGAGCCCGATGGCCCGACCAGCGCGATTTTCTCGCCGTCCCGAATTTTTAAATTTATGCCTTTTAGAATATCCCGTTCTCTCGCGTCGCTGAAAGAGAAATTGACCCCCTCAAAAAAGACTTCTCCCTTGGACACCATCAAAGGTTTGGCGTCGGAGACGTCTCTCACTTCATACGGTAATTTCATAATTTCCACCATTTCTTTGGCATCGGCGTAGCCTTCATAAAAATCGCGCACGATCCGGCCAAAATCCCACAGACGAGAGCCCAACCCCAAAATATACATTTGCACCAGCACGAAAGTGCCCAAAGTTACCGCGCCCACTTGCCAATAGCGGATAGTGAAATACAGAACCGTAAACTCCACCGCGATAATCAGCACCGCCTGCACGCTGTCCAAACCCATATCCACGCTCCAGTTAAAGGCGGTTATTTTTTTCTGCTCTTCGGTCACTTCTTTAAACTTGGCGATTTCGCTCGGGTGGCGGCTGAAAAGTTCAATGTTGTTTTGGTTAGTAATGCTATCGGCCAGCACCGCCGTGGTGTACGAATCAGCCTCGGCCGCCCGAAAATTATACTTTAATTTCCAAAGCGACCAAAAATAATTTACTACCAAATAAAACAACGCCCAGCCGATAATCAAGATCGTCAAGCGCGGCTCAATGGTCGCGGTGATGATCGCCACCCCGCCTAAGCGGATGATCAGCGGGATTAAATTCCAAGTCAGGCGGTCAGCCAGTTTTTCAAAAGCGCGGGCGTAACGGCCGATACGCTGAACCAGCGCGCCGGAAAAATTATTGGCAAAAAAACCGTAGGAATGATAGATAAGGTAATTGTAGGCTTGCCGCCGCAGGGCCGCCATGGTCTTGGCCTGCCAGGCGACGTTGGCAAACGACCCCACGCGCCAGCCCAGCCAGACCAGCCCATTAAACGCCAGTATCATAACCAGCGTTCCGACCAGCTGCTCGGCCACGATGTTTTTGTCCGCCACGCCAGACAACAGGTCAAAAAAGCGCTTAAAATAAAGCGGCACGATCAATTCAAAGACGCTCGCCGCGGCAATGCCGACCACGCTTAAAGCCATCGCTAAACGGCTCCCCGCCGTGCCGCGCCACAAATAGCTTGCCACGTCTTTTAAGCGGACTTCCGGATATTTTATATTGGGATTTTTCTGTTTCATATATTACCCTACCAAATATTATTTTACTCTTAAAGCCGGCTTTTTCAACAAAAAATCGCCCCATAAATGAATCGCGGCGACTTTATAGCCTAAAAATTTTACTGCAAACCGCTGTAACTGGACAAAAACTGCGGGATGGCGAACAGCAACCCGATCAGCGGCAACACGAACAAAACGACGGTAATAATTATCGTCCAAAGAATTATCTTGTTCAGCCGGTCGATTGACCGCTGAAGCCGGTCTATCTTATTTTCCAGCTCGGCATTTTTTGGTTGTGGTTCTAATTGCTCCATAACTAAATTACAGCAAAAACTTAAGCGACATAATCCGGGTTTAATCGGCCGTATATTTCCTCCGTCAATTTCCTGAATAATTCCCGTTTTTTCCAAAAAGAATTGCTCTCCGAAACGTCTTTATTCTTAATTCTGTTTAATTCTACCAACACCATGCATCTGGCATGGCCCAAATCAATCCCCGGCTTGCCATTAGCATCTTCCAGCCCCTGATAAATTTGCTTTAAATGGTTATATTTATTAGGAATATTCTGTTCTCGGTTTAACTTCAAACCAGACGAGAGGCTGCCAGAAAACGATGAATTTAATTCGATATGCTCAATAAAATCGTGGATGGCCACAAAAAAATCAAAACCCGCCGGTGTTTTTATCACCGCTTGGAACTTTTTATCTAGATCGCTTCTGATCTTTCCGGACAATTTCATTGCCCCTACTTTACCATAATTCAGGCTAAATAACAATAA
>CAZOGP010000018.1:0-12276 GCA_964579775.1 uncultured Candidatus Saccharibacteria bacterium
TTAATACTACAATATTAAATTGCTCCAAATATCGGGTGCGTTTTTCATCGTAATCTTTTCGCGTAGTGCCGTGCTGGCTGCCATCCGCTTCAATACCCAGCCTAACGGCTGGACAGTAGAAATCTAAAATATATGAGCCAACGCTATACTGACGAAAAAATTTTAACCCAGATAATCGTTTATTTCGTAATTTTGACCAAAGTTTCCGTTCAGCATCGGTGGATGCCTTTCTTAGATTGCGTCGGTGTGTTTTAGCGGACAATTTATTAAAAATAAAGCTTTTGGTCATTTTCTAACTCCCCCTAGCCCCCTCTTAATCTAAGAGGGGTAAGTTATTTAGTTGAATAATTGTTTAGTTAATTTTAGCCAATCCTCCACGCTTAAGGTTTCGGCGCGCTGGTTTGGTTTAAGGCCCGCGGCTTGTAAAATTTTAGCGACGCGCTCGCGTGGAATTTTAAGTTCCGAGCTTAAATTATTGAGCAGTTGTTTGCGCGGATGGGAAAAACCGGCGTGCAGAACGCGGAAAAAGTTCTCTATTTCTGTTTTTGTCATCCCGCACTTGATGCGGGATCCAGGTTTTAAATTGTTCAATTGTTCAATTGGCAATTGATCAATCCGGGTCTGGATTCCCGCCCTTCTTGCATCAGGATCTGCGACTTTCGCGGGAATGACAGATATGGGTTGGGGGTGGTGCCACGGGCGAGGCGCGATTCTGATTATCGCCGAATCAACTTTGGGTTTGGGCCAAAAAGCGTTTTTGGAAACCGAAGCGATGATTTGGGGCTCGGCGTAAAATTGGACGGAAACGGCCAGCAGAGACATCTCCGGGGGCTTGGCGCAAATGCGCTTGGCCACTTCTTTCTGGACCATTAAAATTATGTCTTGCGGCGGATTGGTTGATTCAAGTAGCAGGCGGATGAGATGCGAAGTTAAATAATATGGGATATTGGCGACGACTTTGTAGGGTGCAAGAAAAAAGGGCTTGTCATCCCGGGCTTGACTAAGCTCGCCCCGTACTTGATACGGGGGGATCCAGGGCCTGGATTCCTGCTGGAGTTTACCCCGTACTGGATTCCCGCCTTCGCGGGAATGACAGATACGGGGCAGGAATGACAAAATATCGCCCTCAACAATTTCTACACTTTTACTGTCTTTAAATTTTTTTTTAAGCAGCGCGGCTAGATTTTTATCTTTTTCCACGGCGATGACGCGTCCAGCCGATTGCGCTAGCGTCGCCGTTAAAATCCCCTCTCCTGGTCCGACTTCCAGCACCGTGTCATCCGCGGTCAAGTTGGCCGCGACGATAATTTTGCGTAAAACATTTTTATCGCGCAGGAAATTCTGACCGAGGAGCTTGTTGGGACGAATAGCATTGTTTTTGGGTGTCTGTTGAGAAATCTTTTTATAAGACATGGAAATGGTAACGATTAATGTAAAATGTAAATATCAAAATGAAAAATGACAGTTAAAAATTTAAAATTATCAGAAATTTGCTTTAGCAAATTTCTGATACCTAAATTTTGCATTTTGAGATTTTAATTTTTAATTTAGAATGGTAGCTCTATCCCCTCTTTGTCCGTTTCCTCGTCCCCAAAGTTTATATATTCAGCCAGGCTCGGCGGGATGTCGCTCAAAAATCGCGAAGGCGGATTGACCGTGGTGGAACCGAATAAATTCCGCAAGCGCGCGGTAATCAGGTATAATTTTTCTTTGGCGCGCGTGATGCCAACGTAGCACAGCCGCCGCTCTTCTTCCATTTGAGAAAAGTCAATCAGGCTGCGCGAATGAGGAAAAATGCCATCCTCCATGCCGGCCATAAAGACCACCGGGAATTCCAGTCCCTTGGCGCAATGCAGGGTCATTAGGTTCACCAGGTCTTTATTAGTTTCCACTTCGTCGTGGTTGGACATCAAAGATGCCTCTTCAAGAAATAATTGTAAGCCATTACCTCCTGGCGTCGCGCTTTCCTTCGTTAAAACTTCCGCCTTCGTTGAAACTTCGGCGGACAAGTCGGAGGACACGTCGTACTTTTTTGTCACCGTGAAAAGTTCTTTCAGGTTCTCCCATCGCTCCCGGCCCTCTTCGGTTTTATCATTGATATATTCTTCGTAGCCGGTTTTATCAATTACCATCTTTAATAATTGGCTTAGTGGTAAAATTTTGGCGGCCTGGCGGAAGTCGTCCATTAATTTGGAAAACTTTTCCCAGGCGCGGCGGCGCTGGGGCGTGGCGTCACTCAATAATTTTCCCTGACCCAGGTTTATCAGTTCTTGGCAAGCAACGTCTTTGCCAAAACCGCGCGCGGGCACATTGATGACGCGTTCCATCGCCACGACGTCGCGCGGATTCTGGATCAGGCGCAGGTAAGAGAGCATATCTTTTATCTCTCGGCGGTCGTAGAACTTTAACGTGCCGATGACCTTATAAGGCAAGCCGGCTTTTAAGAACGCTTCTTCCAGGGCGCGGGACTGGGCGTTGGTGCGATAGAGCACCGTAAAATCGCTGAGTTTTAATTTGGGATTTGAACGTTGGTGCTGCCCGATCTCGCTGATGATGTATCTTCCTTCTTCTCGTTCGTCTTGGGCGCCAAAAATCGTGATGGGGCGGCCCTTGGGGTTGGCCGTCCAGAGCTCTTTTTCTTTGCGGTTCTTATTTTTGATGATGATCTGGTGCGCGGCGTTCAAGATATTTTGCGTTGAGCGGTAGTTTTGTTCCAGTAAGACAACTTTGGCGTCCGGGTAATCTTTTTCAAAATTCAGGATATTGCGGAAATCCGCGCCGCGCCAGGAGTAAATAGATTGGGCCTCATCGCCGATGACAAATAAGTTCCGGTATTTGGCCGCCAATAAATTTATTAAAACATATTGAGCGTGGTTAGTGTCTTGGTATTCGTCCACCATAATATAACGGAATTTTTCTTGGTACTTTTTTAAAACATCGGGGTTCTCCTGCCAGAGCTTGACCATCAGCATTATCAAATCATCAAAATCCAGGGCGTTGGCTGCCCGTAGGCGCTCCTGGTAGGCGGTATAAATTTTGGCCACGGTTTCCGGCCAGAAATCAAATGCTTCGCCGGCAAAAGTCAGGCTGTCTTTTAATTCATTTTTGGCCTGGGAGATGGTTCCCGCCACGGCCGCGGGGTTGAACCGCTCTTCGGAAATAGCGAGGTCCTTCATCGCTTGCTTGATCATTGTCTGGCTGTCTTTGGCGTCAAAGATAACGAAGTCGTTTTGGTAGCCGAGTTTTTTGGCTTCGCTTCGCAGCCACTTGGCGCAGACCGCGTGGAACGTGCCGATGGCGGGCAGCTTAAAATCACGCTTGGCTTGCAGGGAGATCAATTTG
This sequence comes from uncultured Candidatus Saccharibacteria bacterium, assembly GCA_964579775.1. GTDB lineage: Bacteria > Patescibacteriota > Minisyncoccia > Portnoybacterales > GWB1-42-6 > UBA8475. Next base: position 3,343 of record CAZOGP010000018.1, read on the forward strand.
GCGATACGCTCTTTCATTTCATTGGCCGCCTTGTTGGTGAAGGTGACCGCCAAGATCTGCTCGGCCGGGATTCCCTGCTCGATCAAATAGGCCACGCGGTGGGTTAAGACCCGCGTTTTGCCCGAGCCCGGCCCGGCGATAATGAGCACGGGTCCGGCCACCTGGGTGACCGCTTCAATTTGTTTTTGGTTGAGACTTTTTAAAATCATACGAAGTAAGTATAAACGATTAAAACAAAATTCCCAAACAGAAAGGCAGAAATCTTGACCGCAAAGTCTATTTTTAGTAGCATAGAGATGTTTAAAGGGAGGGTTTTTTGTTTGCTAAAAGGCCTGAAAAGAGGCAAAAGATGCATAACAAAGCCAATAAAATCTACCAATATTTATCGGGGTTGTTTTCCAGAGTTTTGGGACCGTTTCAACGTCTGGCGTATTATAAACGCTGTCTGACTGTTGCGGCGGTTATTTTAATCGTTTTTGGGGCGTTAAGCTACATGGATTTGCCGGTTAAAACTAAGAAGGAAGTCGCTGGCAATAAGTGGTGGCAAGCGGGCGGCAATGAGCTGATTGAAGAAACAGCGAACGATCTGAATCTCGGGATCATGGGCGGGGCGCTGAATTTAACCGCTTCGGCCATTCCGGTGGCCCAAGCCAGCATTGACTTTTCCGCGGACGATGAACTGGAAAACCAAGACTTGGCCATTATGGAAGGTTCCGGGCTCCTCTCGCCGGAGATGTCGGGCAACGCGTTCTTTGGCATGCAAAAGGAGGCCACTACTTATCTTGTCCAGCAGGGCGATTCGCCTTTTTCTATTGCCCTTAAATTCGGCATTAACACAGACACGGTTTTGGCCGCCAATAATCTGCGTGATGGCGACTATATCAAGCCTGGCCAAACCTTGACCATTTTGCCGATCAACGGCGTGCGCGTGAAGGTGGCAGCCAAAGAAACTTTTACTTCTTTAGCGAAAAAATATAATGGCAAAGTAGAAGAAATTAAGGCCTTTAACGGCATCTACGAAGACTCCAGGCTCGTGGTCGGCAATTTTATAATTATTCCGGATGGCGAACTGCCCGCGCCGGTGGTGGTTCGGCCGAAAATCACCGCGCCCAAATATGCCAGCACCGTTCCATCGGTTGGCGCTTGGCTGATAATTCCAACTACCGGTAAGGACTGGGGCCGTGTTCACGGCCAGAACGGCGTGGATGTGGCTAATGCTTGCGGCACGCCCATTTACGCGGCCGCGGCCGGCACGGTAATCCTATCGGATGGTATCGGATGGAACTTTGGCTACGGCAAATACATTATGATCAGGCATGCCAATGGCGTAGTCACGGTCTATGGTCACGCTTCCCGGCTAGTTGCTGAACAGGGGCAACAAGTTAACCAGGGCCAACTCATTGCTTTGATGGGTTCGACTGGCCGTTCCACCGGTTGCCACTTGCACTTTGAGGTCCGCGGGGCCAAAAATCCGCTGGCGGGAGCGAAGACGATTAGGTAGTGAAGAAGTAAATTAGTGAATAAGTAAAGAAGAAAGCCATTGCGCATTATTGCGCAATGGCTTTTGGGTCAGCGGTTACGGTAGACAAGTTCAAAAACCGCCTTGATTATTTTTTCGTTCAGTTCAATGGAAATGTTCGGGTCGCCGTCGTGGCCGGTGCCGGGGCAAGGAATATTGAGCCAATTTTGAAAGCGGATGAAACAGAATTGACAAGCAGCGGTCCCGCCGTAGCGGCTGATAAGCCATAGGCTATGGCTGGGTGTGGCATAGGTGTGGCTGACCCCAAAAGCAGCCAGTAGTTCATCGCTGGAAAGGCTCGTCGTGCCGGAAACGGCTGTTTTCGGGCCGTGAATTACTTTCCAGGTAAGCAGCCAATTAGTTTGATGTCTTTGAATCAGCAATTCCGCCACGCTTCCCTGCAATAAGAGAAGGTCATTGCAGAGTCCCTGGGCCGCGATACTCATTTCGCTTCCGTGATGGTGCCACCAAATCGGACACCCCATTCCTCCGAATTCCGGAACTTTTTCTTCCATAACTTCACCTCCATTTTTATAAAGAGAACTGTTTCCTCCGAAAGTAATTAATTCTTAACACAGGCAAGGAAGATAAGTCAAGAAAAAAATTTGGGCGTCTAAAATCTCCCCTAACCCCTCCTAAAGGAGGGGAACCGATTTTACTCCCTCCCTTTAGGGAGGGTTGGGGAGGATTTAATTTAACTCGCCGTAAATTTTAGCTGTTACCCCGTCAATATTCTTCAACACCTCCAAGTTTGTAAACCGTAAAATTTTCAGACCTAGGCTTTTTAAAAATTCCTCCCTTTCTCGGTCTGCTTTAATATTTTCGTCCTCATAATGCTGTCCACCGTCAATTTCTATGACTAATCTAGCTTCCTTACAATAGAAATCTACGATAAATCCTCCGAGGGGCTTTTGTCTAAAAAATTGATGGTTCTTAATCTGCTTTCTTCTAACTTTTGACCATAATAATTTTTCCGCATCCGTTAAACGCCCGCGTAAGCGACGACTTATAGACCTGAGATTTTCATTATATGAAAGATAGACAAAGTGCTCCATTTTAAATCTCCCCCTAACCCCTCCTAAAGGAGGGGAATTGTGGTGTAGGTTTTAAAAATTGTCTTCCTTCGGCCGGTATTGCAGAGCTTCAGCTAAATGATCGGCCTGGATATCAGGCGCCAGCGACAGGTCCGCGATAGTGCGAGCTAATTTTAAAATGCGATGATACGCGCGGGCGGAGAGCTTCAGATTTTGGACAGCGGTTTTTAGGATTTCCTGCCCCGCGCTGTCCAACTGGCAATATTTTTTCATTTGCGGCAGATTCATTTCCGAGTTAGTTTGGATCTTATCATTTTTAAAGCGTTCCCGTTGTTGTTGCCGGGCTGCCTCAACGCGCGCTCTGACGGTTTGGGAATCCTCCCCTACTTTGTCCGCGGCTAGCTTTTCATATTTGATAGTAGGCACGTCAATGTGTAAATCAATTCTATCCAGCAATGGCCCGGAAATGCGGCGCTTATAACGGCTGACCTGCGCGGGCGAACAGATACATTGTTTCTCGGGGTTAGTGGCGTGGCCGCAGGGGCAGGGGTTCATGGTGGCGACCAGCATGAATTGGGCCGGAAATTCTAAAGCGCCCGCCGCCCGAGAAACCGTGATAACGCCGTCTTCCAGGGGTTGGCGCAAAGCTTCCAAGACGTCGCGGTGGAACTCGGGCAGCTCGTCCAAAAATAGCACCCCGCGGTGCGCGAGCGTGATTTCGCCGGGCTTGGGGTGGTTGCCGCCGCCCACGAGCGCCACGGCCGAGGCGGTGTGGTGCGGACTGCGGAAGGGTCGGCGCGTGAGCACGGGTTGGTCGGGGTTTAGGCGGCCGGCAATGCTGAAGATTTTAGTGGTTTCTAGAGCTTCCTCAAAAGACAAGGGCGGCAAGATAGTGGGGAGAGTGCGCGCCAGCAATGTTTTGCCGGTGCCCGGGGGACCGGACATTAAAATATTGTGGTGGCCGGCCGCGGCGATCTCCAAAGCGCGCTTAGCGTGTTCCTGTCCGCGGATATAGGCCATATCCGCGCCAGATCCAATGTCGTCAAAATTAAAATTTAGTTCGGTTGCCGGCTGGGGCGTCAATATTTCTTTTTGTTCCAGATGTAAAAATAGCTGGGCCAGCGAGTCCAGGCCAAAAACCTTGATCTCTTTGATCAGCGCGGCTTCGGCGGCGTTGGCGGCCGGCACGAAAAGTTCTTTAAATCCCCGCTCGCGCGCCATCAGAGCGATTGGCAGGACGCCGCTGACGGGTCGGAGCTTGCCTTCCAGCGAAAGCTCGCCGACGAATATTTTTTCTGCGATATTGCTGGCCAGCAGTTGCTCGGAGGCTAGTAAAAAAGCCACCGCGACCGGCAGATCGTAGCTCGGTCCTTCTTTTTTGATGTCCGCGGGCGCTAAATTTACTATTACCCGGCGGTTGGTGTGGTGCGGGGGCGAGGCGCCGGAGTTTTTGATGGCCGAAGAGACCCGTTCCTTGGATTCGTTGACCGCGGTGTCGGGCAAACCCACGATCTGGAAATTATAAAGCCCGGGCGACATATCCACTTCCACTTCAATGGGCAGGCAATCTAGGCCCAGCGTCGCGGCCGAGAAGACTTTGGCGGGAGAAGGCATAGAATAATAAATGACAAATTTCTAATGACAAATGACAAATTAAATCCTAAATCCTAATGTCAAAAATTTAAATTTTGGATTTTGTCATTGATTGGTCATTGGTCATTGGTCATTTGGATTTAATATCTTTATTATACCTCGTCCGAACGAAAAAACCACCTACTTGGTGGTTTTGATATGTAAAAAAGCGCTATTATTTATTCCTTTTTTTCTCACAGTCCAAACAGGTGCGCGCTTCAGGCATTGCTTCCAGGCGCTTGATATCGATCTGGCCGGGGCAATTTTCGCACTGGCCGTAGAGGCCGTTTTTGATCTTATCCAGCGCGCGGTTGATGTCGGCCAGCCTTAATTCCAGCGCGTATTCAACCGGCAGGGCGCTGTCATAGGTGGCCACTTCCAGGGCTTCTTCATCAACGCTTTGAACCGTGCCAAAATCAGGGTAACGCGTGTCGTAGTCCCCTTTCAGTTTTTCGTCTTTGGTGGCAAAACCGGCTAGCTCGCCTTCCAGTTTAGTCTTGCGTTCCAGAAGCGCCTTTTCAAATTTTTTCGTAGTAGCTTTATCCATACAGGTATTATAGAGTAAGCGATAATAAGAAAGCAAGAGGGCGTTTATAAAAACAAAAAACACCCGTTAGGGCGTCGTGCTTGGTTTTTCTTGCTGAGGGGTAAACCCCGTTAGAAGTTCGGCCAAAGCGGTTGTCGTCCATGACAATAGGGCGAATCGCCTGCGGCTTAGAAGTTGACCAAATTGTGTCTCTGGTAAAACTTCTAACGGGGTAAACTGTTTGAGGGGCGTTAAGAGCCCGAAAAATATATATTTAATGGGGCTAACGCCCCTCAGCCTTTTTGTATCTCGTCTTGAGAAAGAAAGCCCGCGAGCCTTTTTTGTATGCGGCCCTTGAAGCTATTCGCGACGCAAAAAGGAAAGAATTATCCTTGACCAGCCGAGCCCGTTTGGGCGTAGAAAGAACTAATCTATTAAATAAATTGGCCAGTTCTAAGGATATTACTATTTTAACAAGTTGAGCCAGGTCACTCAAGCGCGGTTTTTCCACCCGTTATCCACATGCGTTGTCATCGCGAGCCCCGTAGGGGCGTGGCGATCCCGTGGACACGGCAAGGACATGGGGTTGCTTCGTCGCTCCGCTTCTCGCAATGACGCGGTCTTTATTATCGCCCAGCAAGCTTATCAATGGTTGCCTTTATCAGCGCGTTGTCATTGGTCAGGATAAAATAGCCGTTGGTCTCGGCGTAAAAGAGGTTGTTTTTATTCTGGGATAGCGGTTGGATTTGAAAGATTTTGATTTGGCGATAGGATTCGTTGATCAAGTTATAATTTTGTTTTAAAGCTTGTTCAAACTGGTCACGGGCTTGGGAGAAAGCGCCAGCCGGGTCTTTAATTGAGGCCAGGATCAGCCAAATTGGGACGGTTCCGGTCTCCGGTGGCAGGATCGCCAGCGCCATCTGGTCGTGGAATAGTTTTAACAACTGTTCGGGCTGTTCGATCTTGGCCTTTTTTATTGTTTCTCGCAGGGTATTGGCGCTCCAGTTTATTGGTGGCCAGCTGGTTTGATTAGACTTTAAAAGTTCCAGGAGAGAAGACTGGTTAAAATAGGAGGAAGCGATAAGGTTTGGCGGCAGAAGCTTGAAGTAAGGCGAGACGGGCTTGGCTAGGTAAAGCCAGGCGATAACCAGGCCTTGGACGACCGCCAAAAGCAGCAACAGCCAGAGGTATTTTTTTGAGCCGCCCTTCTTAGTTTTAGCCGGCGAGCCGTTCATTAGGTTTAAAATATTTTTGGCTGGCTTGGCCGGTTCGTTGTTATCGGCGGGAGGTCTATTTATTTTTACGGAAATTGGTGGCATGGTTATCTGTCGGTTAATCGGGTCATCTTTAAATTGAATTCTTTCATTAGCTTATCACTTTTTGACTGCGGATGGAACATTAGACAATCATTGCTGACAAATATCTGATCCAGCCCCGGCTGTTCATTTTGCCTTTTTTTATTGATGCGTTTATTTTGCCACTGGGCAGTAGCTCTCTCTAAGGCCTCCCCTACCCGGCCGCCAAGGAGCGATTCCGTAATCTGGCGCAGCCGGATAAAAATTATCGGCGGCTGGATTTTTTTGGCGCCGTGGCTGTTTGGCCAGGGATAATTTTTTAAAAAATTATTGAGCCAAGAGTTGGCGTTTATAAAGTTGGCGTAAATTACTTTGTTTGCTTCCAGGATCGGCGTCAGCCGGCCATATTCTTGGGCCGCGTGGAAGTCACGGGGCTTGGCCTCCGCGGTAATTTCGCGGTTTTCTTCGGTCAGGTAGCAGTTCAAGCAGATTTTATTTTGCGTTAAATTTCCGTGTCGGCGCTTGCCCAATGCCCCGACGAGCAGCGTCAGCAACAAGCGGCCAAGCCAGAGCCGATTTTTTTTAATAATGATTAGCAGGTCCCAATCGCTTTGTTCTTTGGTGTTATAGCTGGTCAGTGAGCCGGTTACGGCCACGAGCCTTAAAAATGGCACCAGCGCTAAATATTTGCTGAATCTTTTTAGTTTTTTCCATTTGAGCTGGGCCAATTTCATCCGTTTTTGACGGATTGGCATTAGCGTCTCGCGGCCGGTCAAAAAATGCAGGCCATTTTTTCGCTGGAGATGATTTTTTAGCGTTGACGATTTTTTTAATTCCTGCCAAACGCCAAAAAACGAAATCTCCGGGCCCTCGGCTCGGAGATATTTGAAAGTTTCCAGGGCCGTGAGCGGCCGATCCAGCAGATCGTAATAAATTAGCGGAGCCAAAACGGCTCTGTCTGTTTGGGTCATTGGCTTTACGGATTTGTTTGCGATAGGACGCGATCAATTATCGCGTACATGCTGGCCTTGGAAGTAGCGAAGATCAGCTTGTTATTTAAAATCGCGTAGTCTAGAGACAGGCTGGGTTCGGGCAGGTTAACATAGCGGATGGCCACATCGCTGTAGGCGCTATCCAGCCAGATGGGTTTGGTCGGCAGGCTATTTTTGGCGCCGGGTAATAAAAATTCTAGACCGGGGAGCATTAATTGCTCCAGGTCTTTTAAGCTCTTGGCTAACTCTTGCGTTGAAGTTGAGGTGGCATTTTTGATCGAGATAACCAGGCCAAAACGGCCCAGATTCGTTCCGGAAATAAAAGGCGAAGAATCAGGCTGGCTTTGCGAGTAGGCAAAGAAAGAGAAGCTGCTTAGATCAAGCTGATTTTTGAGCGAGCCGGCGCTGGTTTGCGTCGGCAGATCAAACAAGTCGTTAGCCGCGGAAGAAGCGATCTTGGCCAGAGACGGCCAGTTGCCTTGGGCGTCTTTGAACAGCAGGTAAATAAAGTTTCCAGCGGGCTCGTCGGTTTGGGCCAGTTGCGCAACAGTTTCTTGGATAGTCGCTTTTTCCTGGTCGGTTTTTAAAGCAAAGATTTTTTGGGAATCTGTCGTAAATAATGGCGCTGGGATGATGATCGGCGCGGGCGAGGCAGCGCTGGGCCGCGGGCTTGGCGACTGGGAGATTTGGGTGATGGGTTGGCCGGGAGTTTGTAAAAAATACCAAAGGCCGCCGACGATCAGCGCCAAAACCGCGATGGACGTTAAAGCGACCAAGGCGATCTTTTTCATATCCAAAGTTTCTTCAGATTGCTCTCCCCCGTAAAACTTGTCGTCACGGGGCAGGGCGCTAGGCGTAGCCGCTGGCGCGGGAATATTTGTCGGAAAGGGCGCGGATTTGGGTGCTGGCGGCAGCGGAGTTGGCGTGGCGGTCGGCGCTGGCTTGGATGGCTGGGGGGTTGGCGGAACTGGCGGGTTAAGCCAGGTGGGTGTTGGCGGAGCTGGTTTTACAGGAGGGACTTCGTCCGCGGTCGGTAGATTAACCGGTACAGGCGCTGGTTTGGGCGGGGCAACGATTGTTGGCGGTATCGATATAATTTTTGGTTCAGCGGTTTTTTTACCTATCTCTTTTTGTGCTTTATTGATAAGGCGTTTGGCCTGCCATTTGGCGAACCAGTCGGCCTGCAAGTTGTCGGCTATTTTTTGCGCGTCAACAATGGCCGCGTTGAATTCTTTAGCCGCCAGTTTTAATTTAGCTTGCGCCAAAAAACCGCGCATTTCTTGTTCTTGCGCCTTTTTTTCCTTAAGAATTTTTTCTTTGGCGGCTTGAGCCGCTTCTTTAGCCGCGGCCGTTGCGGCAGCCTGGCTGGCCTTATTTTCTAACTCTAACTTTTTTTGCGCTTCTTTAGCCGCTTGTTTTGCGGCTTTTTGTTCTTGTTTCAGTTTTCGAGCCTCTTTGGCTTTCTGGGCTTTGGCATCTTCAACTTTTGGCGCGGGCGGGGCAGTTATGAGGGGAGTTTTTAGCTCGACAATCTCTTTTGGCGGTGGAGGAAAAATCATATCAAGATTAGAACCTTTGATCGCTGGCTGAACTTGTTGCGGCAGAGCGGTCTTTAAATAAGGAGTTGGCGCAACCCCGTAAAGCTCACTTTGTTTACCACGGGGCGCGGTTGACGGCGCTACGGTTTTGGCGGCGGCTAATTTCGCAGCCGCTTGCGCCGCGGCGTTTTTTAAGTCGCCGTCCATGGTGCGGATGGTAAATTGTGATAGGAGCGAGGGCAAATCGGAAAAGCCGCTTTTTTGATCAAGGGCGGCGTTGGTTTCCTGAGACAGCGTGGGTTTTACTGGCTTTATATCCATGGTCCCTCCAATTTTCTAAATTCGAAATCCTAAATTCTAAACAATATCCAATGACCCAAATACTAAATCCAAAACGA
>CAZOGP010000019.1:0-2746 GCA_964579775.1 uncultured Candidatus Saccharibacteria bacterium
TTTGAGCGGGTGAAGGGAATCGGCCTCGGCTCTCGGTTCGCCGTCGCTCGCCTCGGCCTGGCCACCGCCTCGCTAAATTTTCTGCTGAAAATTTAGCTCCGGCGTTCGATTCCCGGCGCGAGCCAAGCAGTTGGCTCGCGCGCTTTTGTGAGCTAAATATTGGTTAGTGTAAATATTTTTGTAGTTGTTTGTCTTGGAGCGGGTGAAGGGAGAATCGGCCTCGGCTCTCGGTTCGCCGTCGCTCGCCTCGGCCTGGCCACCGCCTCGCTAAATTTTCTGCTGAAAATTTAGCTCCGGCGTTCGATTCCCGGCGCGAGCCAAGCAGTTGGCTCGCGCGCTTTTGTGAGCTAAATATTGGTTGGTGTAAATATTTTTGTAGTTGTTTGTCTCGGAGCGGGTGAAGGGAATCGAACCCTCGTCTCAACCTTGGGAAGGTCGCATTCTACCATTGAACCACACCCGCCTACCTCGCAGAGATAAATATAGCTGTGTCAATCTGCCAAAAATCAGCGCTCTCCGCGGTTCATCGCTTAAAGAAAAAATTCCACCACTTTATAAAATTATTCTCTTCCACCGGCGCGCTCACGGCCGCCCCAACTGATACGCTACTATTATTTTCACCAACCGTTTCAGCCGCGCCTTGCACCATCACCACGTTCTCTCCTTCTTTTTTTAAATTCAATTTATCCTTAGCTTCTCTTTCTAAATACGACTCGCTGTTAAAATAACTCAACAATTGGTTAAGGTCCTGTCCTTTTCCGTCCATTTTGGCTATTTCCGCTTTCAACGCGCCGATTTCCTGGTCCATCTGGCGCTTTTTATAGAATGCCTTGACCAAAGAGATGCTTAGCCAAATGAACGCCAGCAATAGCAAAAATAGCACGGCCCGGGAACTAAAAAATTTTTTCAGCTTGTTTTCTGGCATTATTTTTGATAGACTAAAAACGTATTTATCTCAACCACTTAATCACTTGATCACTTTCCCCATGGATTTCACGCGCCACAAAAAAAGTTTCCGGATTATCATGATCGTCGCTATGGCGGTGATGATTTTCAGCATGCTCGCTTTCACCTTAGCCCCGATGTTTTGATAATAACCAAAATGGCTCTATTTTTCAACCGCCCGCCAAGGCGGTTTCTTCATAAACGAATCCCAATCTTAAGCGAGGCTACCCCCGAGAAAAATGTGTCGCAGACGCCTCCGCTGCGTTGTTCATTCTGCTTCTAAGAGACGGCGAGACACAAGCCGCGGCTGGTCGTAAGATTTATACTTATACGCATAGCCGACGGCGGTTTTTCGAGGCGGGTAGCCGAGCACTAATGTAATCCCTCAACCGCTACGCGGCTTCGGGATGCCGAAAAAACGACTTCGTCATTTTTTCAGCACCTTCAAAAACACATCCTGCGGGATATTCACGTTCCCGCGATCGCGCATTTTCTTTTTCCCCTTTCTCTGCTTGTCCAATAATTTATTTTTGCGCGTCACGTCACCCCCGTAGAGCTTGGCGGTCACGTCTTTGCGGCGGGCCGCCAAATCCTCGCGCGCCACGATTTTTCCCCCAACCGCCGCCTGAAGCGAAACCGCGAACATTTGCGGCGGCAGTATCTCTTTTAACTTTTCCACGATAATCCGGCCTTCCCCCGCGGCCTTATGTCGCGGAACGATGCGCGCGAACGCTTCCACCGCTTCTTGCGCCACCAAAATATCCAGCCGCACCAGGTCATCTTCGCGCCAGCCGATAAGCTCGTAGCTCATGGACGCGTAACCGGAAGTCGCGCTTTTTAATCTGTCGTAAAAATCCACGATAATTTCGCGCAGCGGCGCTTCGTACGAGATAATCACGCGCTGCGCGCCCAAGTACTGCGTATCCAGATAAACGCCGCCCACCGTTTGAAGCAATTTCATTAATACGCCCAGGTACTCGCTCGGCCCGATAACTTCTAATTTCACCCACGGCTCGCGGATTTCATCAATGGCGCTGGGATCGGGCAGCTGCTGCGGCGAATAGATTACTAACTCTTCACCGTTCCTTTTTTTAATCTGATAAACAACGCTGGGCGTGGTCACGATCAGCTCCAGATTATATTCCCGGCGCAATCTCTCCGAAACAATTTCCAAATGCAACATGCCCAAAAACCCGCACTTAAAACCCCGGCCCAAAGCATCCGAGCTTTCCGGCTCAAACACCAGCGCCGCGTCGCTCAATTTTAATTTGCCGAGCGCGTCGCGCAATAAATTATAATCCTGCGCCTCCTGCTTTTCCAGCACCGCCGGATAAAAACTGGCAAAAACCATCGGCCGGGGCTCCTTGTAGCCCGGCAAAGGCTTAACAATCTGGTCGGATGAAAAGCTTGTTATCGTATCGCCCACGCGGCACAGCGCCACTTCTTTGAGGCCCGTGGCAATATAGCCGATCTCACCGGCGGATAATTTTTCTACCGGCTTCAGTGATGGCGTGAATATCCCGATTTCGATCGCTTCCACCCGTGCGCCTGAAACCATAAACATAATTTTATCACCGTGCTTAATTTCGCCATCCACCACTCTGATATATGCCAAAACACCCTTATAAGCATCATAGTTAGAATCAAAAACCAAAGCACGGAAGGTTTTTTGCGCGTCAATTTTTGGCGGCGCCACTTTAGTTATCACCGCCCGCAGTAATTCTTCCACGCCTATCCCCTCTTTGCCGGAAATTTTATAGATTTGTTCCTCACCCCACTTTGTAAAAGGGGGGCTGGGGGG
>CAZOGP010000019.1:2846-12220 GCA_964579775.1 uncultured Candidatus Saccharibacteria bacterium
TCTTCCACTATTTCCACCCGCGCGCCCGGCAGATCGATTTTATTTATCGCCGGCACGATAGTTAAGCCCTGCTGTTGCGCGAGGTACAAGTTGGCTAAAGTTTGCGCCTGCACGCCCTTGGTCGCGTCCACCAACAAAATCGCCCCCTCCACCGCGGCCAGAGACCGGGAAACTTCATAGGAAAAATCCACGTGCCCGGGCGTATCGATCAAATTCAGCACGTACTCTTCTACTTTGCCATTAGCGATTGATGATAAGCGATAAGCCATCCTTACCGGCTGCAATTTGATGGTGATGCCCCGTTCCCGCTCCAGGTCCATGGTATCCAAAAACTGCTCCTTCATTTTCCGTTTCTCGATCGTGCCGGTCAATTCCAAAAGCCGGTCCGCCAGAGTGGATTTGCCATGGTCTATGTGCGCAACAATACAAAAATTCCTAATGTTGGTCATAAACAAAAAATCGCCTTTTAGACGATTTTATTCTGACATATTTTCTATCTTTTTTCAAGGCTCAATTATCTCCTTATCCGAGGCCGCGATTTTAAATGGCACGCAATTTTTTACGGCTTGCCAAAAAATCCGCATTTCGAGCGAACGCAGCAGCAGTCCGGCCAAAAAATAAATTATCAGACCGACCAAGCCAGCCATCGCCCCCTGTGCTAATAACCCCAAAAAAGCATGGGTATCAACGAATTTATCCGCCAAGCGCAACGCTCCGTAGGCGCCCAAGCCGGCCGCGATCGATGCCAGCAATATTTTTATCCCACTGACAAAGATCTCCCCAAACCCTAAATTACCCGCCTTCCTCGTCAAAAACAACCACAACAAAAGCATGTTAACCACGCCGCCGATCGCGAAGCCCAGCGCCAGCCCTGCCACGCCCAGTGACAAAGAGAACCACCACGCCCCGCCAATGCGGATAAAAGAGCTAACCAGTCCCAGCCAAAAAGGAGTTTTCGTATCTTCCCAGGCAAAAAAGCCGCGTACCAACAACAAAGTCAGCGCCTCGGCAAACAAACCCAGCGTTAAATACTGGAGCGAGTTTATGGTCAGAATCGTATCTTCCCAGCCAAATTTTCCCGTCCCCAAAATCACGCGCACGATCTGCGCGCGTAAAACTATTAGCAAAACGCTAGCCGGAATAACCAAAAACAAAATCTGCCGGAAAGTGTCGGCCAAGGTTTTGGCGAAAGCCTGTTTGTCTTTGGCCGCCGCGTTTTGCGACAAAGCCGGAAAGGCAGCCGTGGCCAGAGAGGCCGCCAGGATTCCCAGCGGAAAAGTCCAGATATTATAAGCCAAATTGAAGATAGCCAAGCTTCCGGCGGCTAAAAAAGAAGCTAATATTGTTATCGCCACAAAATTAAGCTGAGAAACAGCCAGCGTTAAAGTCCGCGGCACCATAAGCCGCGCCAGGCGGCGCACACCGACATCGTGCCAATCCAAAACCAATTGATATTTAAAACCCAGTGAAAAAAGCGTGGGTAGCTGGATTATCATATGGAGCAGTGCGCCCAGCGCCACGCCCCAGGCCAAGCCATAGGCGCCCCAGCGCGGCACCAGAAAAACTATGCCAAAAATAATTCCTAAATTGTAAAATACCGGGGTCAACGAAAAAACCAAAAATCTTTTTAAGCTCTGCAAAACCCCGCCCCAAACCGAACTTAAGCCCAGCAACAAGGGACTTAAAAACATGATACGGGTCAAACTGACAGTTAAATTAAATTTTTCACCAATAAAACCGGGTGTGATAGCGCGCATCAGCTGTGGCGTAAAAATAAAAAACAGCGCGCCGACAACCACCAGCGCGATGAGTAAAATATTTAAAAGGCTGCTGACGAACCGCCAAGCCTCTCTATCTCCTTCTTGACTCTTGTTCCACAAACCTACGAACACCGGAATAAATCCGGCCGAGAGCGCGCCCATGATCAGCAAATTATAAACTAAGTCCGGCAAGCGGAAGGCGGCGTAATAAACGTCCAGCGTATCGCCCGCGCCAAAATTGCCGGCCAACATTCTGTCACGCACCAAGCCCAAAACGCGGCTGGCCAACGACGCCAGCGCCAGCACCATTGCCGCGCCCGTGATGGTCTGCGACTGGCCGTTTAAAATTTTACTGCTGAAAAAATTGAACATTATCGTCCCAATACCATACCATAAAACTTATCCGTCAGTAAATTATCGCTGAATTTTATTTGCGTGCCGTTAATTTCCAAATTCGCCGGGTATTGCCAGGTGATTTTAGCCGTTTCTGGCAATTGTAAAAGGCTCTCAAAATCGCCACCCGCGCTCCCCGACTGTTTTTGCACCAGAAGGCTATAGCTAGATGAGTCCTGATTTAAATTGATTCTAAACGGTAATAAATATTGATACGTAATTTCCACGCTCTCGCCCGGGCTCACGAAAATCCAGTTGCCAAAAACGGTTTTGCCACTTTCCGTAAAAATTTGCGTGCCGGAGCTGGGATCGATTTGCATACCCGATTCCTGCGCCAAGACATCCGCATCGGCTTTAAACCCCTGCGCCTGATAATCAATCGGCGCGCTATAGCTTTCCAAGGTTTGACCTTGGCTGGAAATTAATTTTGACCCCAGCGGCACATAAACCCGCAAATAATCCGCGTTCACTTTGTTATACCAGTCATACTGGTTAGCTCCGCCTTGGTGCGCGCGCGTGATTTTTACAGTATCAATAACCGAACCATCCGCTTGCGCGCTGGCCGTATGATAAATTTTTTGGTCAATGACTTTATCGGTTTTATAACCGTTGATATTGGTATTGACCACGCTTAAATAGTCCTTTTCAGTTGATAAAATCTCGCCGGTCCAGCCCTGCTCCTCAAACGCTGTTTCCAACTCGGAATTGGTAAAGTAAAATAAAATGTGTTTTTCCGCCAGAGAATCGGTCAGAATTTTCACGATTTCCTGCCCCTTATCCGGCCAAACTTGCCAAAGCCGATCCAGGAATAGCGGCGCAAAATCAGCCAGGATCTTTTTGGGCTGATTTTGCGCCTTATCGTAATCAACTTCCACTTTATACTGGGTAACATCCAAAAAATTATTCTGGTCCAGCGCTACGCCGTATTGCGACATACTTATCGGGCCGGTCAACGCCAAAAGTTTCTCAATCACCGTCGGCGTCAAAGAGATCACGCCGTCCACGGTCGCTCCCCCGGCTTTTTCATAAAAACTCATTATTTTTTTAGCCGAGGTAGGGAAGTCCGCGAACCAATTGGCATCGTGAGTCGACCAAGCCGTGGAAATTTTCTGGATGGGACGCGGCGGCACGATTTTCTCATACAGCTGTCCGTCCAGATTAAAGATACCGTCAATAAATAAATTTTTTAGCCGGCCTTCATCAATGTCCGCCACCCCATACGTTCCGATAAATCCGCCCGTTGGCCGCGCTTCGGAGTTATTCTGAAAAACCAGCAAATATTTTTTGGCGCGCTCATGCCCTAAAAATTCCAAAAATACCTGGCTCCAATTATTTATCTGCCCAACCGCCGCCAGCGCCGGCGCTATTTTATCTTTTAATTCCTGGACTTGCGGCGCCACGTCTTTGGGTAAATCGCTCACTTTAACCTTAGCTAAACTGTTGTTAGCGGCTTCAAGCGATATTTGCGCTTTGGCAATTTCACCTTGCACCTGGACTATTTTTTGCGTCAAAGACGGGCCGTTGCCGGAAAAATAATCGCCGATCTTTTGCGCCAGGAACAGCTCGCCGATTTGCGCGAAACTTTGTCCCGCTTTAGCCAGGTTCTCGCCAGCGTCGACTAAGGCGGCGCCGGAACCCACGACCGAGCCGCCCGGCAATTTTTCCAGAACATAAATTATCCCCCGCCCCATTTTATTTAACTCCTGGTCAGCCAATAAAAAATTCTGATGCGCTGTCTCAAAATTAACGCCAGCCGCGTCAAAATTAAGGCTGGAAGCTGAATCCTTAGCCGCCAGCATTGCTTGATACGCCTGCAGGGCCGAGCTTAAAATATTTTCCTTGGCTGCCAGGCCTTGCCCCGCCAGCGACATGCCGAAGATAACAAGATATATCAAAAAACCTGCGCTCAAAAATCCGGCGGCTTGCCTGGAAAGATGACGCCAAGTCAAACCGTTTGTCTCTCTCTCGGGCTCGACGCCTTTTTTACCCCAAAACTTCCGGCTGGCCGGAATTAAAAATCCTTCTTTCGGCTGATTTTTTTTCTGCCGCCACCTGGCTAAAAAATCGGATCTGTCAACCTTACTCTCCTTAAAAATTAATTCTTCTTCTCCCCCCTTTATAAAAGGGGGGTTGGGGGGGATTTCGTTCCCCTCCAAAAGGGAGACTAAAGAGCTATCTGCAATTTCAATACCTGATTCAACCGCCGCCGCCAAATCCGGCTCAGCCAATAGATTTGCCAAGACATCCGGCTCGCTGGCCGGCAACGCCGGCGCCTCGGCCCACAAATATTTTTCCACGTCGGCAAACTCCGGCAAATCCAGCGCCGCTTCAGCTTCAACGATCCTCCAGGAATAATTTTTCAAAGAATTATCAATGGCTTCAATCTCCTCCAGCATTGCCAGAATATCTTCGCGCTTGGGATGCGAGATTTTCAGTGGCTCAAAAATTTTTGGCTGGCTTTGCGGAAACCGCTTGAAAAGCTCCGTCGGCTGGATAATTTGACGTTCCGCGCTTTTTGTTTCCGTCGCCAGTTTCCTCTTCCGCCCTCTTTTCTGTTTGATTATTTTTTCCACAGCTGACAAAAATACGCCCGGCTGCCGACAACTCAGATCCACCACCCGGCCAGACAGATTTTGTCTTTTTGACCGCACCAAAACCGCCGACTGCCTATCGGTTTTTCCCACGCCAAAATCGCCTTGGCCATTAATCCCCTTGCGGTTCATAAAATATTTTATCCCCACACCTAATCAGGATGGCGCCGAAGGCGCGAGATAAAACAAGAGATTTTTAATTAATACAGATCTGCTTTACGACAATATATCGCACAGCGCAATAAAATAAATCCTGATTAGGTGTGGGGATTTATTGTACTTTTAGTATATCACGTCCCGCGCTCTTTTTAATCCACAAATTGATACACTTTCAATGTTTCCTCCGCCATTCTCTGCCAGGAATATTTCCTGACCTGCTCAAAGCCTTGCCTGATGAGTTTTTGCCGCAAAGCTTCGTCGCTCAAAACTTCGCCAATTTTGGCCGCCATATCTTGCGGATTTTCCCCGTCAAAATAATGCGCGGCCTGGCCTAAAATTTCCGGCAAGCAAGTGGCGCGGGAAGCCACTACTGGCGCGCCTTGAGCCATCGCTTCCAGCGGCGGTAAGCCAAAACCCTCGCACAGCGACGGAAAAACATAAAGGTTGGCGTTTCGATATAATGCACCCAGCTCTTCATCCGGCACGAAACCGGTAAAAATAACTCCCCCGCCAAAACAAACGCCTGTGCTGTCGCAATTGGCTTTTTTTAGCTGCTGGTAAAAATAATCTTCCCCGCCAACCAATACCAGTTGCAGATTCGAAAATTGACCATTGCGCAAAATTTTAAACGCCTCCGCCAGCCGCGCCAGGTTTTTGTGCGGATAAGCGTTGCCCACATAAAGCAAATATGGTTTTTTAATTCCGTATTTTTCTAAAATTAATTTGCCATCGCGAGGAGCAGAGCGACGTGGCGATCCCGAACTATTGTCGCCGTCCACGGGATTGCTTCGCCCCGACTTCTCGTCGGGGCTCGCAATGACAGCGCCCGGAGAACCCTCATATATCACTGCTATTTTTTCTTCCACCACCCCAAAAGATTTTACGATGTCCTCTTTCACGAATTGCGACACCGCAATAATTCTTTTGGCGCGCGCTAACGCCGAGCGAATCACGATTTTGTACCCCAAACTTTTGAAAAAATATCTGGCGCGGCTAAAAAAATTATCTTTATGCGTTGGCCAGCGTTGTAAAATCAAGTCATGAATTGTAACCACCAGCGGCCGACGATAAAACAGCGGCGCGTTGAAATGCGTAAAGTGCATCAGGCCAATTTTATAGCGATAAAGCTGCCTTGGAAAAAATATCTGCTCGCCAAGTGAGTACCACTTCCAGTCAGCCAAAATTTTTCTAAACCGCGGATTTCGCGGATGATATTCGTTGAAATTCGCGCGCCGCAAAAAAACCAGATAGTCATTCTGACTGTCAGTTTTTTCCAGCCCCGCTATTAACTTTTGCGTGTATCGGCCCAACCCTTTGGCCTTGGAGCCAAAAAACCGGGCGTCTATGCCGATAGTCATAGAATCTGTAGCTGACTATATTATATCATTGAGCCACCAAAATAAAAAAGCGAGGAGCTGCGCTTCTGCGCTTCCCCGCTTCAATTCTACGACGTACGACGAATTTATCTTCGCTAAATGCCCGGTATAACACGGGCGACCTGCTGAATGTACCAATGATATGTGACTCTCCCGTACTCCAGCCGCGCATATTTGACAACGTCCTCTTCGCGCGCGAAATAGAAACTTCTGCCCGCCGGATCCAGCGGATTTAGATTCAGACAACCGCCATCCACGATTTGCCAATTCTGGACCGGTTCAAGAGAGAAGAGCCCGACATCTTCCAGGATCCGATTACTGTGAGCCTGTTGATATTGAAACTGAAAGTAAACTTCCCAATTGACCTTCAGGCGCTTACCGATAAAATAAATCATTTTTTTGCTGGTCGCCTGAAAGCAATTCTCCTCCCATTCATCAAAATCAGACCGCCAAGCGTCAACGCAATTCTTTCCTTCATCCTTAATGGTCGCCTCAAGTCCCTTATGCATAAAAGTAACTGTCCTTGTCTTCATGATGACCTCCCCTTAAATCATCTAAAATTGTCCGTCTTAAAAACTGCTCAAATTAACAAGCCGCTTATCTTGCCCAAAAACTACCACAATCCGTCATTTTTGGCAAATCCAGCGGGCTTTTAGCCAAAGTCACGAAATTAAAAAATCCAGGGTTTCCCTCGCGCATTTATCCCAGGAAAAAATTTTCACTCGCTCCAAGCCACTGACAATCAGTTCGTTTTTTAAATTATCGTCCTGCCAAACTTCTCGCATCGCCCAGGCGATCTCATCGTAATTATAAGGGTCAACCATCAATGCGCTATCAGCCACGACTTCCGGAAAAGACGAGGTATGGGAGGTGATCGTCGGCACACCGCAAGCCATGGCTTCCAGCGGCGGGAAACCGAACCCCTCAAAAAAACTTGGATAAACGAATAGCGACGCTAAATTAAATAATTGCGGCTTGTCCTGCGGCTCAACAAACCCGATAAACTTTATATCGCGGGCATAGGGCGAAGCTTTGGCCGCGGAAAAGATTTCATCATAGAGCCACCCGCGATTGCCGGCCAAAACCAAGGCCGGCGCTGGACTATTGGCGTCAGACGCCAATAGTCCAGCGCGAAAAATCTCATAGGCCTTTATCAGGCCGACCACGTTTTTACGCGGCTCGAGCGTCCCAAAGTATAAAATAAAATTATCCGGCAAGCCGTATTTTTCCGCCACCGCCTGGCAGGCCTGTTTTGATATTTGCCTGAAATCATCCCCAACGCCCGAATGGATAACTTTGATTTTTTCCTCCGCCACGCCGTATAAGTCAACCAGGTCGTCTTTGGTGGATTGCGAAACCGCGATGATCTTATCGGCCTCCAGAGCGCGGCTGCGCGGCGCCAGCGAGGCATGCCAAAATCGCTTGCGCCAGGAAAAAAACTCCGGGAAATATTCAAATGACAAATCGTGGAAAACAATGATTTTTTTACAATCTTTACTCACCGGGCTTAACAAAAAATGCGGCGCGAAAAACACGTCGCAGCCACCCAGCAACTTATCGATTTTGGGCAATTTTAAAAATTTCGCGGCCGGATCAAAAACAAAACGGTTTGGAAAACGAAATTTTTTCAGCTCAACGTTGAGCGAACTTAGCCAATCATAATCCAGCTCCGCCTTGTTAAAGGCGTTGTAAAAAAGCTTGAATTTGACATTTTTATCCAAAGATAAAAGACGGGGCAGAAGATTGATGGTGTATTCTTCTATCCCGCTCCGCGTGCCTTTGGCCAAAACCCGCAAATCAATGCCGATCGTCATAAAAATATAATCTACGGCTCCCTGAAATATTCCTTCGCGACTTTCACAAAAACCCCGAAGACCAAACCCATAATTAACCCAACGAATATATTCCGCCAAATATCAGCGGAATTGTTTATTATAACCGGCTCGTTCCCTATCACCGAAAAAACCACGCCCTGGCCGGAAAAATAACTCAGCATATTCGCCTTTTCCGTGGCCACGCTCACCATCGCCTGGCCTAAAACTTCTACCTCACTCTCGCTACCAGCGCCAAAACGCACCTCGACGGTGCTGGGCGAGATTTTGGCCACCTGGAATCTCCGACTCAAGCCAGCCAAGCTTGGCGAACCCAAATCCAGATTAGCTTTTTTATAGATGGCCTGCGTCATCTCCGGCGTTTTAAACCACCCCTCCACCACACTGCCAAATTCATCCGAAGCCTTAAGCGCGTAGTAATTGTCATATTTATAATCCGCGGCGTTTTGCGTGCCTAAGCGGCTGATAGTTAAAGCCAGCGACGCGCTGTATTTATCGCCCTGCCAGGCAAAAATCCCGGCCGCCAGAGCGACCAGCACCGCGAAAACTAAAACCCATTTATATTCGTCAAAATGCTTTTTTATATCCATGCTAATTCGTCATCGCGAGTGCCGAAGGCACGTGGCAATCCCGTAATTTTACAGCCATACGCGGGATTGCTTCGTCGCTCTGCTCCTCGCAATGACACAATAATATATCTAACTAGATTATAGCCAATTCTTGCCGAAAATCAAAGAAAGCGACTCCTATAAACCCGTCAGTACTCGCCCGACCGCTAACGCCTCAACGGCTCAACCCGTTGAGGCGTTAGCGAATAAACACTTCTCGGCGCGTTTATTCTAAAGTTCTCAAGAACTTAAGAACTTGATAATAAACACTAACACCAACTTTACTTTAGCTTCCGCTCCCTATCGCGTATAAAATTCCGCCAAAGGCATTACTGCTAGCGGTATAAATTGTTCCGTTACTGGCTATCGCGCCAAAATATAAATAAAAACCATTGTCGCCGCTGTCAAAAGACCCGTCCAAATTTCCGCTGGCCGCGTCAAAAACTTTCAGAAGATTTTGGTCAACTAAATAAATTTTCCCGTCGCTCGTTAAAATCGGCGCGGCCAAATGCGGACCAAGGTTGACGGTTGCCCAGCTTGGCGTGCTTGAAGCATTATACAATTGTAATTTTATTGCCGACACCCAAGCGCCGCCATAAAACATAATTGGGTAAGCTCGGCCGGTCGAATCAATAGCCGCGGCCAGTTCCGCATG
>CAZOGP010000020.1:0-8252 GCA_964579775.1 uncultured Candidatus Saccharibacteria bacterium
CGCGCCAGATCAATTTCCTGGCCCCGTTCAGCCGTATCAGCCAAAATCACAACCTTGTCTCTCAAAACCTCCAAAAACCCACCGGAAATAGCCATGATTTCGTTCTGGCCATTTTTAGTTTTGATTTCCACCACCCCGGGCAGGAGACTCGCGACCAACGGAATATGGTCGGGCAAAACCGTGATCTCGCCATCTCTGGTCGGAACTGAAACTTGCCGGATGTCTTCTTCCAGTATAATTCTTTCTGGGGTGACAATTTGGAATTTTATTAGTTTTTCCGACATAATGATTTATGTATTTTTTATGTATTTTCCCGCGCATACGAAAAATTTTGCAATAAAATAGCAACGAGCCGAGCGTAAAATTTGCGTGCTGTGGTGGGGCCCCGACCGTCAGGTCGGGGCGTTGCGGATAGCAAATTTAGCGAGGCGAGTTCTATTTTCTCAAAATTTTATCGTCGCGCGGCGGTTTTTTCCGCCGCTTTTTTGCCGCCAAAAAAGCGGCAAACTGAATTCTGGATCCCGGGTCAAGCCCGGGATGACAAATAAAAAAATCTCTATTTCTTTACAATTTCATTAATCCCGCCTTTCATATAAAATTCTCCTTCTCCCTTATCGTCGTGCTTCCCGTCCAAGATCTCTTTGAATCCCTTGATCGTATCAGTCAATTTTACGTATTTTCCTGGCTGCCCGGTGAAGCTTTCCGCGACCGAAAACGGTTGCGACAAAAACCGCTGGATTTTTCTGGCCCGGGCCACGATCAGTTTGTCTTCATCGGATAATTCCTCCATGCCTAAGATCGCGATAATATCTTGCAAATCTTTGTAGCGTTGTAATATCTTCTGGACACCCCGGGCGGCGGCGTAATGCTCTTGGCCGACGATCTTGGGATCCAAAATGATGGAAGAGGAATCCAGCGGGTCCACCGCCGGGTAAATGCCAAGCTCCGATAACGAACGCGATAAGACCACTGTTGAATCCAAATGCGCGAAAGTCGTGGCCGGCGCCGGATCCGTTAAGTCGTCCGCCGGCACATAAACCGCCTGAATGGAAGTAATGGAACCTTGGCTGGTGGAAGTAATGCGTTCCTGCAGCTCCCCCATTTCCGAAGCCAGGGTCGGTTGGTATCCCACGGCCGAAGGCATGCGGCCAAGTAAAGCCGAAACTTCGGAGCCCGCCTGAGTAAAACGGAAAATATTATCAATGAATAAAAGCACGTCCAGTTTCTTTTCGTCACGAAAATATTCAGCGATAGAAAGACTGGACAAGGCCACGCGGGCGCGGGCGCCCGGCGGTTCGTTCATCTGACCAAAAACCATCGCCAGCTTATCCAACACTTTGGCCGTCTTCATTTCATGGTATAGATCATTGCCTTCGCGCGTGCGCTCCCCGACCCCCGCGAAAACCGAAACGCCGCCGTGAGCCTTAGCGATATTATTTATCAATTCCTGGATAACCACGGTCTTACCAACTCCCGCGCCGCCAAACAACCCCACTTTTCCGCCCTTCAAGATCGGACAAATTAGATCAATAACTTTAATGCCGGTTTCCAAAATTTCGGTTTTAGTCGACTGATCAACAAAAGCTGGCGGTAGGCGGTGGATCGGGTATTTTTTCACGGCATTGACCTCACCCGCTCCGTCAACCGGGTTACCCAGAACATCAAGCACCCGTCCTAGAGTTTTTTCGCCAACTGGCACGCTAATGCCCGCTCCGGTATTTATAACTTCCTGGCCCCGCCGCAAACCGTCCGTTGAACTCATCGCCACGGAGCGCACTACCCCCCCTCCCAAATGTTGCTGGGTTTCCAAGGTTAATTTATTGTTGTTCACGACCACTTCCAGCGCGTCATAAATTTGCGGCAAATTTTCCTCAAACGCCACGTCCACCACCGCGCCGATAACTTGTCTGACCACACCTGTGTTTTTTGACATAGTATTGAATAATTTTAATTTATATTTCAGACTTATATATTAATAAGAAAAGAGAAGGTTATCCCTTTTTATCAAAAATCTAAAGCGAGGAAGTTGGTTTTCAAAACGCTCAAGCCGACGAAGCGGGCACGGTGCCCCGTTCGCCGTGGCGAACGGGGCGAGCGAGGAGGCTTGGCGAGTGAAATTTTCCACGCTGGGGAAAATTTCGCGTTTTTGAAACCAACTTCCGAGCGCCTATCTCTTTAACGCGTTCGCTCCGGCGCTAATTTCCGCGATTTCTGCCGTTATGCTCGCCTGTCTGGCCTTATTATAAAATAACGTCAACTCGTCAACTAATTCAGCCGCGGCCTCTGTGGCCTGCCGCATCGCCGCCATGCGCGCGCTATGTTCGGAAGCCGCTGATTCCAGCATTGCTTGGTAAATTTGTGCTTCCACTAACCGCGGCACCATATCATCTAATACCTCCCGGGGACTGGGCTCAAATAAATATTCCGTTTTACCATTACCATTAACACTATTACCATTGCCTAGAGCGCTCACAAAATCCTTACGCGCCCGTTCGTCTATCGGCAACAGCTGGCGAACCCGTGGTTCTTGTTTTACGGCGCTCAAATAATCGGCATACGCGACAAAAATTTTATCGTATTTGCCGTGTAAAAAATCTTTCATGGCCATTTCCGCCACCGGCAGCGCGTCTTTCAAGCTGCCGACCAACTCCTCTTTGGGAAAATCCGCGGCGATATTATAGCCAAAATATTTATAGATCGCCACACCTTTTTTACCCAATAAAATAAATTCTGTTTCATAAGGTTGACCATTAGTTCCGGGATGCTTGATTATTGATTCGCGGACCTTTTTTATCAGGGCGGCGTTGAAACCGCCGCAGAGCCCGCGATTTGAGGTCACTAAAATTATCCCGACTTTTTTAATCTCTGGCCGGCTGGCAAAAAACGGGTGTAAAACTTCAACCCTTTGGCTCGCCGCCGCGGTCAAATTCATGATAGTCTTCCAGCTTAAATTGGCGTAAGCGCGCGAACGCAGCGTCGCCTCGACGGCTTTGCGCATTTTAGCGGCCGACACCATTTGCATGGCGCCGGTAACTTTTTTGGTGTTACTGATGGATTTTATCCGACGCTTAATGTCGCGAGTTGCTGCCATATCTTAATAAAACTCTAAATCCTAATATCTAAATACCAAATAATATCTAAATTCAAAATTATAAATTTTAAACGGTTTGGAATTTTGAGATTTATGATTTAAGATTTGTTTAGAGTTTAGGATTTCGGATTTAGGATTTTATATATTCAACCGTCCCCTTAAAATCTTCCACTAGACTTTTTATCTTAGCCTCGAGCTTTTCATCCAATTCTTTTTTCTCCATAATCTCGTTAAAAATCTTCGCGTCGCTATTGGTAACGTATTTTTTTAGATCCGCCTCAAACTGCAGAATTTTTTCCACCGGTACGCTATCCAACAATCCGTTGATCAAGGCGTAAAAAATTATCACCTGATCAGTGACGGCCGCGGGCGCGTATTGATCTTGTTTAAATATCTCCATTAATCGCTTGCCCCGTTCCAGCTTAAATTTGGTTTCCGCATCCAGATCCGAGCCAAATTGCGCAAAGGCCGCCAATTCCCGGTATTGGGCCGCTTCCAGGCGCATTTTACCGGCCACCTTTTTCATCGCCTTGATCTGCGCCGCGCTGCCCACGCGGGAAACTGAAAGTCCGGCGTCAACGGCCGGCCGATTACCCTGATAAAACAGGTCCGGCTGTAAATAAATCTGCCCGTCGGTAATGGAAATGACGTTGGTTGGAATGTAAGCGGATATGTCGCCGGCTTGAGTTTCAATTATCGGCAACGCGGTGATTGAACCGCCGCCAAACTCCTTACTTAACTTGCAAGCGCGTTCCAGGAGCCGAGAATGCAAATAAAAAACATCGCCCGGATAGGCTTCGCGACCCGGCGGCCGGCGCAACAATAGAGAAATTTCACGATACGCCGAAGCGTGTTTTGACAGATCATCGTAGACAATTAGAACGTCTTCCCCTTTATCAAGAAAATATTCGGCCATCGCGCAACCGGCGTAAGGAGCAATATAAAGCAGCGCGGCCGGGTCGGAGGCGCCGGCCAAAATGATCGTGGTGTAGGCCATGGCCCCGAATTCCTCAAGCTTAGCCACGATACTGGCCACTTTTGATTCTTTCTGACCAATCGCCACATAAACACATTTCATTTTTTGCCCCCGTTGATTAATGATCGCGTCGATGGCAATCGCGGTTTTGCCGATTTGCCGATCACCGATTATAAGTTCCCGCTGACCCCGGCCTATCGGAATCATCGCGTCAATAGCTTTGATGCCCGTCTGCACCGGCTGACTGACCGACTCGCGCGCCATAACACCCGGCGCGATCTTTTCCACCGGATAAAATTTGGCCGATTTGATCTCCCCTTTGCCATCCAGGACCTCACCCAAGGGATTAAGCACTCGGCCAACCACCTCATCGCCAACCGGTACCTCCAAAATTCTTTTTAGACTCAAAACTTCGTCACCCTCTTTGATTTTTTTGTAATCACCCAAAATAACCGCGCCCACGCTGTCTTCTTCCAAGTTCAGCGCCACGCCGTAAATCTTCTGCGATTCGCATTTGCTACTCTCCAGTCTGGAGCCACTCATAAATTCCAACATTTCCGACATCATGACGTCCGAGAGTCCGGAAATCTTGACGATACCATCGCCCACCTCAACGACCCGCCCCTTAGTCTGGATCTTTACTTCCGCCTTAAAATCCGCGATGCGATTTTTAAGCTGTTCAATTATTGTATCTTTATTAAACATCAACTTTCGTCGTCGCGAGCCCCGCCGGGGCGTGGCGATCCCGCGGGACTGCCGTGTCCACGGGATTGCTTCGTCGCCTCGCTCCTCGCAACGACAATCATTATTAGATTACCATTTGTTCTTTTAGCTCTCCTAGCCGACGCTTCAAGCTCATATCCATAACCTTATCTCCATATTTGACTATCGCCCCGCCCAAAATATCTGCGTTTATTTTTTTTATCAACGATATTTTTTTGGCCGCGGTTATCTGCAGAAGATAATCCGCCAACGATTTCAAGGTCTTCTGGTTTAATTCGCGCGCCGAGATTATTTCAGCTTCTAGCTTCCCTTCCTGGTCGTTCCAGGCGCGTTCCAATTCCACGATAATTTTTTCTGCCAAGCCCAAATCGCGATTGGCCGCCAACAACCGGACAAAATTATCAATCGTTTTTTTTGCCGACTCCGCCTCCTGCCTAACCAGCAGCTGCGTTAACGCCAGGACGTATTGTTTAGGAGTAAAGTTCATTTTTTATCAAGAGTTTTTTTAATGAAGTCTTCGCCCAAATCAACCTTGGCATTATTGCCTAAGACCTTTTCAACCGAAGCGACCACCAAATCAGCCACCTCGGCCTTTAATTCTCCCAGCAGGCGCGACTTCTCCATGACGATTTTCTCCTTTTCGATACTAACGGTTTGGGCAATTTCTTCTTTAGCCTTGGCTACTATCTCTTTTTTACGCTCCTCCGCCTGCACGTTCACTTTTTCCATAAGTTCGACAGCTTCTTTTTTGGCTTTTAAGATAGCTCTCTTATAGTCCGCCTCGGTCTGACTTAATTTCTTTTCTATTTCCTGACCATCTTTTAAGCTTTGGGCGATTTTATCGGACCGGGCGCGCATCGTCTTAAAAAGCGGCTTTAATCCAAAAAAATAAAGGACGCAAAAGGCCACGCCAAAATTAACCATTTGCGCGAGCAACAATTTAACGTCTAGGTGAAAAGTTTCGATCAAGCTATCCATAACAAAAAACGAAATTTGTTTTTTTAATTTATAACGATCTTGCCGCTATCTCGGATGGGCCCGAGATAGTCCGCCAGATCACTATTTCTATTTAATAGAAAAAGCGATAACCAATGCGTAAATGGCGATGGCCTCCGCGAACGCTGATGCCAAAAGCATTGACACTAATATCTTGCCCGAAGCTTCGGGATTTCGACCGATGGCTTCCATGGCCTTGGCACCGATGAAACCGATGCTCAAAGCCGGGCCGATTGCGCCAATGCCAATCGCTAAGGCTTTGGCGAACATGATGTTTTCCATAAAATTATTTATTAATTATTATTGTTATTTTTTTCATTTGACATTAGTCATTGCGTAAAGCAACGTGGTTGCCACGCAATTTTACGTTGGAAATTTGTCATTTTTTTCAATGTTCTTCCGCGGTCGTCATTACGGACAGATATATCATGATAAGCATCGAAAAGATCAGTGCCTGAACCAAACCCACGATTATTTCCAAAAAAAGGAACGGGATCGGCAAACCAAAAGCGAAAATTGCCGCCATGGAGGCCAGCAGGACCTCGCCGGCAAAAATATTGCCGAACAGCCGGAAAGACAAACTGGCGATCTTGGCTATTTCTCCGATGATCTCGATCAAGCCGACGAAGACTTTGATCGGGTTAACAATCAGAACGGTCGGCTCTTGCCAAACCTTTTTGGGTATCTCGATCAGCGCCTTTAAATTAATGAAACGATTAAAGTAGCTCCAAAAACCAGTACTGCCAATGCCGAAAATATGGCTGGCGACGACCCCGATCAGCGCCAACGCCAAAGTAGTGTTCAAATCGGCTGTGCCGCCCCGGAAAAACGGCACAAAAACCGTCGCGCCATGTTCCTGGACCAATTGGCCGATCGAACCCACCCCCGGCAAAATGCCGAGCCAATTGTTGATCAGAACGAAAATAAAAAAAGTGAAAACCAGCGGGAAAAACCTCAGGGTCTTGGCCCGCGAACCGGTAACGGAATCAAAAATACCCAAGAATCCTTCAATGATCATCTCAAAAGCGTTCTGAATAAAACCCGGCACCAGCCTGATCTTCGAGCGTAAAACGAGACTTAAAACAATAACGATAAATATCACTAACCAGGAATTGAGCAAAGAATTGGTGATGGTGAAATTACCGACCTGCGCGATCGGGTCGGCAAACAAGGTGTGCTCCGTTGATGCTTCGGTGGTTTGATTCATTTGATTTTCTTGCGCTGACGCCATTTTTATTTTATTTCAATGATTCTTATTATTTTCCTCTTTTTCGATCTTTTGAAACTCTTTGACCGCGATGAGAATGAGACCTAGGGTAGAAATAATAAAAGATATGCCGACAGAAATCAAGAACAGCCAGGGTTCAGTTCCGTATTTTTTATCCAGCCACTGGCCAAGCGGTATTCCAATCAATAACGGAAAAAGTATCCAAGCGGAAAACCTGGCAAAAATTGTCATGGCCGGCCGCCACCAATTGGCTTGCTTATTTTCCATCAATATGCTCTTATTCAAAAATTTTGCCCCAAAATACAGAATTTTAAACCAAAAAACTTAATAAATGCGAAAATTTTTAATCCTGTATTTTGTCGGCTCTCGGACAATATGCCTGCTGGCGCATTGTCCTCGCTAGCCAAAATAAATAAGGACTCGGGTCCTTATATGTATTTTATTTTCGCCGCGAATTTTAATTCCGTTATCCGCCACCCTTATTTTAATCCTCTCCCCAAAAAAGTCAACGGGGATGGTTTTTCCTGGCGCCCACAAAAAATCCGCCCAATGATGGGCGGATTTTGCGATATTTGCTTACTTAAGCTCCACTGTCGCGCCGACCTCAGACAATTTCTTGCGGATTTCCTCGGCTTCTTCTTTTTTCACGTTCTCTTTCACGATCTTGGGCGCGCCGTCCACCATATCTTTGGCCTCTTTCAATCCCAGCCCCGTCACTTCGCGCACCATCTTGATAACATTGATCTTCTGATCGCCCGCGGCTTTCAGTTCAATATTAAAACTGGTCTTCTCTTCCGCGGCGACAGCGCCCTCACCAGCCCCAGCGGAGGGCATCGCGCCCATCATCATCGGCGCGGCGGCTGAAACGCCAAATTTCTCTTCCAAAACCTTGACCAATTCGGCCAAGTCCAAAACAGACAGTTTTTCTATCTGCTCCACCAAATCCTTAAATTTGGCCGGAACCTCAACGGTCTTCTTTTCTTCTGACATTTTTTTATATAAGGCGAGGGTTTTGTTGAGAAAAATATTTTTCGCAACAAATACCGAGCTTATTTATTTTATTTTTAAATTAGTTATTAATAGCGAGGGTATCGTTGCGAAAAATGTCGCGCAGCCGCGCCGATTTTATTCTAATAACCTTCGACGCGCGGCGAGCGCCAAGCAGTGGCTGGAATAGAAAAAACTTTTACCACTCATAGCCAACTGCGTTTTTTCGCGACCGATACCCGAGCTTATTT
>CAZOGP010000020.1:8352-11661 GCA_964579775.1 uncultured Candidatus Saccharibacteria bacterium
CTTTTACCACTCATAGCCAACTGCGTTTTTTCGCGACCGATACCCGAGCTTATTTTATTTGTGATAATACTCTCACCAATCCCCGCAGGTTCCCCTGCAAAACATTCAGCATCCCGCTCATTGGCGCGGCAATCGTGCCAACCAACCTGCCCAGCAACTCCTGTTTTGACGGAAGCTTCGCGAGACTCAAAACGCTCAATTTATCAATAAATTTATTTTCCAGAACGCCGCCTAAAATTTTCAGCTGCTCGTTCTTTTTGGCAAAATCGTTCAATATCTTAGCTGGCGTTACCTCATCCTGATACCCGAAAGCCACGGCTATTTGTCCTGTCATATTTTTAGTGTCTACATCGGCGATGCCGCCTTTCTTGAACGACAGATCAATCAAGGTTTTTTTGGCGACTTTAAGCTCGCCTGACTGCGCCAATAATTTCCGGCGCAACTGGGTCAATTTAGCCACACTCAACCCGGTATAGTCGGCAAAAACCGCGCCCTTAGTTTTGGTTAGCCGTTCAACTATTTCTTTTACCAACTGCTGTTTTTGCTGTTTCGTCTGCATACCAATTTTAGTCATCGCGAGCCCCGTAGAGGCGTGGCGATCCCGCTATCTTACAGCCGTCCACGGGATTGCTTCGCTACGCTCGCAATGACAAATAAAATAATAAAAAGCTGCGCCCCAAGCGCAGAATTATAAGCTACTGGCCGTATGCCATTAGCTACTCTCCACCTGGGTAGGTCTTATTTGAACGCCTACTGTTTTGGGCTTGGTCTTCCGAAGCTTTACGCAAAGGAAACCTGGTATTCAATTATTTACATTCTACTCCCTTATCAAAAATTGTCAACACCTAATCAACACCTAATAAAAAAGCCACCTGGGTTCGCCAAGCGGCGCGGCAATGCCGACTTGATAAAATTAGTTAAGACAAGGCAAGTGAGATATCCTAGCTAAGAATTCCCTGATGGAAATCTCTTCCTCTCCCACTTTTACTTTTATGGCCCCGCATTCTCTGCATATTTTTCCTGGTTTTCCTCGGAACATAAAGTCATGATTGAAAATTTCCACGGTAGCGGCAAAATGGATCGCGCCTCCCCCCTTATTGCACCCCTCCTTTCCGCAAAGAACGCATTTATCTACGGATTTCATCTCGTCTCCGCAAAAATCGCAACGGATAACTTCCATATCCCTTTTCTCTATTGCCCTTGACATAGCCAGCCTCCTATTTTCGGTTATTTCAGATACTTTGCCTTGTTCTGGTTGTGTTCGCTTAAAGTCTTGCTGAAAACCGTCGGCCCGTCAAGTGGGTGCAAAAAGAATAAATAATCCGTGGTGGCCGGAAAAATAACGGCTTTAATAGCGGCTAAGCCCGGATTACTAATCGGGCCGGGCGGCAAACCGCGATTCAAATAAGTGTTATAGGGTGATTTTATTTTTAAGTCTTCGTATAAGGGCTGGCGGTCTTTTTTATTAGTAATATAATTTATTGTCGCATCCGATTCTAAGGCCATGCCAATGCGCAAACGGTTGGCAAAAACGCCCGCGATCAGCGGCATATCTTCCTCGCCTATCGCCTCCTGCTGGACGATGGAAGCTAAAATAATAATATCGTAGATTTTTTTACCCTGCCGCGAAATTTGCTCGCGCAGATCCGGCGTCAGTTTTTTATCAAAATTATCCAGGAATTTTTTAATAATCGTCGAACTTTTGTCATCGCGGTTAAAAATATAAGTGTCCGGAAAAAGAAATCCCTTCAGGCTCGCGCCCGTTGGCGCGTCGCTTAAAAATTTATATTGCACCTGATAATTATCGACCGTTTCTTCGCCCAAAGCGCCGCTGGCCGGCAAGCCCTGCTCGCCCAAGCGCGCGACAATCTGCTTGTTGGAAAATCCTTCGGGAAAAGTGATTTTGACCTCATTCAAAACCACTTTACCGCCAGTAATCGTGCCGACAATTTCCGGCACGTTAAAATTTTTGCCCAGCGCGTATTCGCCGGCCTGCATGGCGCTGCTCTGTTTTTTATACCAAACGTAAACTTTGAACCACCACGCGCTGCGGATGAGTTTAGCGTCCTCCAGTTGCCAAGAGATCTCTTTTGTTCCTTGGCCTTTATCCACGACAAACTCAACCGGCTCCATGCTATTTTTATCCACAGGCGCGTAGATCTCGTAATAAACATAAGCCAAAAATCCCGCGGCCAAAAAAATCGCTATCGCCGCGGAGAAAAATAAAATAACCCGGCGCCGTTGGCCGGAAAACTGCTGGTCTGAATTATCCGTCAAATTTATCTCTTCCATAACGCTTCCATTATATAATAAAAATTTATTTTTTCCAAATTGCGCAACCCGTTCCAGGCTTTGACTAAAAAAGCCTTTTGCGGTATAATCCTTATGTTCCAAAAAGTTCTTTGCACAAGCGGCCAAGAGGTTAGTTCCAGTTTTTCTTTATTACTCGACTATCAATGTTTGGAGGGAACAATGAAGGATGTGGTATTGAAAGAAGAAACACTACGGTTGAGAAGAAATGATAAGTCTACTTTTTTCTGCCTTTGCGACTTAATGTGCGAAGGATTGGAGATCGCGGACGATCAAGAAGGAATCGCGCCTCTTCCGATTTGCCTAATGGGCGAGGAGGACCATCCTGTCTTGATGTACTGGAATGATTCCATTTTTTTGTACTGGAATTTTTGGCGGTGCTTTATTTCCACGCTGAAAAAAGGGCTGTCGGAAATTCTGACGAGCGAAGAGCTAAAAATGACTCGAGGCAATATGCTTTTCTCGCTTTTCTTCGAGTATGAAACCGGCTCTCACACATTCTCGGTTCATAAAGAATGGGTGGCTCAACGGCTAGGAATTCGCCCTCAAACTAATTTCTATGCCGGAAATTCAACAGAGGCTTTTGTCAAATTACGGTCTCTCTGTTTCAAAGAGACCCAAAAGAGACCAATAGCTCATGGCCTCTTGCAACTAACGGCCGCTAAAGAAAGCCTACCTTTCCCCCAGAGATGCGAACTGAATTTAATTCTCGCTTCTCTGGCCAATAAGATGCCAACCAGAACCGCTAACCGCTAAAAGTACCTCACGCCCCCGGCCGCCTCTCGCGACCGGGGATTTTTTATTAACGCAAACGTCAAACGACCTTTTAAAAGTAACGCCCCGCGCTAAAATTTATCAAAAAACTCCATTACTTATTTATCCCGCATATGCGGTAAAAATAAGCAATTTGATTTAAAAACGTAAATCTTACACAGATTAAGGATAATAAAAAGGGCAGCCGCGCTGGACTGCCCGATTACTCTTTTCCGTTAACCAAAC
>CAZOGP010000021.1:0-11640 GCA_964579775.1 uncultured Candidatus Saccharibacteria bacterium
ATATGTTTGTCAAGGTGTCCCGCTTTTTATTCTTCGACCAAGCCCCGCAGCTGCGGGGCGCGTGGAGAAGTATACAATAATCTAGTTCTCGACTACGCCCCGCCACAACGGGGCTCCGCTCGAACAATAATTTTATTTTTATGTAATGCCCCCTCAATCAACCCACCGAACTCCTTATCGCTGGTCTCACCCCCTATTTTTTAGAACGGGGCGCTTTGTCGTTATCTGCTGTCATCCTGAACTTGTTTCAGGATCTAAAAAGATGCCGAAATAAATTCGGCATGACAAAAAATCATGGAAAATAAAACTACCGAAATATTAATCGCTGGCGTAGTTCCGTATTTTTTAGAACGGGGCGCTTTGTCGTTATCTGCTGTCATCCTGAACTTGTTTCAGGATCTAAAAAGATGCCGAAATAAATTCGGCATGACAAAAAATCATGGAAAATAAAACTACCGAAATATTAATCGCTGGCGTAGTTCCGTATTTTTTAGAACGGGATATTTTTTGGTTCTCACAAAATCTCGCCAAAATAAAAAAAGCCAGCCAAACACAGATCTGGTGGAAAACGAATACGCTATTTTTGGAAAAAGACCTGGCTATAAATTTATTCGCACTCCTGCGGCAGCTAACTGAACTGGGATATGAAAAAACGCAAACTATCGGCGCGCCAGGGGAATTCGCCCACCGCGGCGGCATCGTGGAAATATTTCCTATCAATACTGATAACGCTTGGCGTTTGGAATTTATCGGCAATAAAATTTCCGCCATTGAGGCGCTGGAAGTAAAAATTTTACGGACGGACAAACAAATAAAAAAAGAATTGTCCGGTCGGCAAAATGCTTCACTGCTAACTGGCTTACGGCCGGGAGACTTCTTAGTTCATTTGGATCATGGCGTGGGCCGCTTCGCCGGATTTATCAACGAGCCTGGCGGCAAATTATCTTTCGCGACCCCCGACGAAAACTCACCGGAAAAATTCTTCGTGCTGGATTACGCCAAAGGCGACAAGCTTTTCGTCCCACTGGATAAAGAAGCGAAACTTTCGCGCTACATCGGCTTTGAAACGCCCACCGTTCACCGCCTCGGCGGCGCGCTGTGGCTGAAAACCAAGAACCATGCCAAAGCTAATTCCCTGGAACTGGCCAGAGAATTATTAACGCTTTATGGCCAGCGCGCCGCCTCGCGCGGCTTCCAATATCCGGCCGCCAGTTCATGGGAAAAAGAGTTAGCGGCAGATTTTCCTTATGTAGAAACCGATGACCAAGCCCGCGCGATTGCGGAAGTTATGGCAGATATGGAATCAATTAAACCCATGGACCGCTTAATTTGCGGAGACGTTGGTTTTGGCAAAACGGAGGTCGCCCTGCGCGCGGCGTTCAAGGCCGCGGAGGCCGGCAAGCAAGTGGCGTTGCTCGCGCCAACCACGATCTTAGCCAACCAGCATTGCCATAATTTTTCCTCGCGCCTGGCTAAGTTCCCCGTGCGCCTGACCTTACTCACGCGTCTGCAATCAAAAAAAGAGCAGACAAAAATAATCAAAGAATTAAGCGAGGGCAAAATAGATATTTTGATCGGCACGCACCGCTTGCTGTCACGCGATATTGTTTTCAAAAATTTAGGGCTCGCCATAATTGATGAAGAGCAACGGTTTGGTGTGAAGCAAAAAGAGATCTTCAATGGATTGCGGCGCCCCGGCTCCCAAGGTGTCAGGTACTCTGGAGTTAAAGTACCTGACACCTTACACGCGATAGATATCTTGTCCCTCTCGGCCACCCCTATTCCCCGCACGCTGAACTTAACGCTCGCGGGGCTCCGCGATATTTCCATAATGGCCACGCCTCCGCCCGGCCGCTTGCCGATTAAAACTTTCGTTGAACCCTTCAATAAAAAAATTATCAAAGAAGCGATTGCTAAGGAGCTCGCCCGCAATGGGCAGGTTTATTATTTGCACAACCGCGTGGAGACCATCGGTCTGGCAACGCGGGAAATTCAGAAAATGTTTCCATATAGCCCTAGTCATTCCGAGACCGTAGGCCGAGGAATCTCCCACGAGCCACGCGAAGCTTTAGCGAAGCGGGGCGAATGTGGGTCTGGCATTCGCCAGAGATCCCTCGCTTCGCTCGGGATGACAAAAAAGAAACGCGAAGTAACCATCGCTTTCATCCACGGCCGTATGCCGGAAAAAGAGTTGATACAAATAATGGACGATTTTGAGCAAGATTCATCTCCCTCCTTTGTAAAAGGAGGGTTGGGAAGGATTTCTCCCTCTCCTTTTGAAGGAGAGGGTTGGGGTGAGGTTAAAAAATTTAACTCCCCTAACTCCTCTTTAAAAAAGAGGGGAAAGAAAATCGATATTCTCGTGGCCACCACCATCATTGAGAACGGCCTGGATTTTCCCAACGTCAACACGCTCATCGTGGCCAACGCGACACGCCTGGGTTTAGCTCAAGCTTATCAGATCCGCGGCCGCATCGGCCGCTCGCATCAGCAGGCGTTCGCTTATTTTCTATATAATAGTAAAAGCTTAACCGATGATGCCCAGGCTCGGCTTAGCGCGCTCCAAGAAGCCGAGGCTTTAGGCTCGGGCTACCAACTGGCCCTGCGCGATTTGGAAATCCGCGGCGCGGGAAACGTTTTGGGCCGCGAGCAATCTGGCCCCGTCAACGCCGTGGGGTTGAATTTATATATGCAGATGCTAAGCGAATCGGTGGAAGAATTAAAAAAGTAACCTTAGCTATTGGCAAAACAATTAAAGAGTGCTATTCTATCTTAACGTTCTTAATATTAAAAGTGGCTGAATCAGGATGTGTCTTATTTATAGAAAGGAGGAGTTTAAGATGGAGGCAATAGGACGACACAAACGTACGGAAATTTCAGAAAGAATGGTTAGGTGCCTCGATTGCGAAGTTTGCGCTCACGCAATTGACATAATTTCAGCTAAGGCTGATCTGGCAGCGACTAAGTGCGCCCCTAACTGTGAAAATTGCAAAAATCTACGTCACAGCTACGATGGGAAACCAGCCGTGCCGTTGGGAGGAACATGCAACACCGTTCTTCACGTGTGCCCTAATGACGGAAATAAATGGTGGCAGTCTAACGGCTTTTTCCATCTCTGGCAGCAAGTAACCAGCCAAACCAAATGGGTAATATTACTCCGTCAAGAAGCCAAGCCGAAGCATCGTGAAGAAGATATCTTCTTCTAAAGTACTCTTGACTCTTGAAAGGCTGAAACTTTCTGGACCCAAAAAGATAAGGCCGCTCCGCCATGGAAACGGCCTTTTTTAATTTAAATTTAGCCAAGAAAAGAAGAAAATGATATAGTAAAAAGTAGATAAACGAAACTGTCCGTCATTTCCGCTCCGTATCGCAGTACGGGGTAAACTCCAGCGGGAATCCAAGATTTACTCCTCCCTTTCTGTAAGGGGAGGCTGGGAGGGATTTAATTTTAAGGCCTGGATCCCGGGCTCCCGCCTCGCCGAAGACGGCGAGACGAGGCGGGAGCCCGGGATGACAACTATTTTTAACATGCACGAGCAAGCTAAATATTTCCACGCCTTTAATTTATTCAATGAACGCATCGGGCCAATGCGCTTTAAAAAATTGCTGGGGTATTTTGGTTCGTTAGAGCAAGCCTGGACCAATGGCGGCGAGCAAGAATTTATCAACGCGGGGCTGGAAACAGAATTGGCACGAGATATTGTCACTCGTCGACCGCAAATAGATTTAGATAAAGAACTGGCCAAATTGACTAAAGAAAATATTGGCATAATTACAATTTTAGACGAAGACTATCATAAGCTCCTCAAAGAAATCCATGATCCGCCATATATAATGTATATCAAAGGGGCGATGAAACCGGAGGATGAATTCGCCATCGCGGTCGTGGGCACGCGCAAACTTTCAACCTATGGCCAGCAGGTTGCTTCAACTCTGGCGCGGGAACTCGCGCAAGCGGGGCTCACCATTGTTTCGGGCCTGGCCCTGGGCATTGATACCTTGGCGCACTTGGCGGCCCTGGAACAGCGAACGCGCACCATCGCGGTGGTTGGCTCTTCGCTTGACCGCTTCAGCATTTTCCCGCCGCAAAACCGGAGCCTGGCCGAAAAAATAATTCAAAACGGCGCGCTGCTTTCCGAATACCCCTTAGGTTCAGCCGCCCTGCCCCATCACTTCCCTGCCCGTAACCGAATAGTGAGTGGCTTATCACTCGGCGCGCTCATAGTTGAGGCGCCGCAAAAATCCGGCGCCATGATTACTGCCAATCACGCGCTCTCCCAAAACCGCGAGGTCTTCGCCGTGCCCGGTTCCATCTTTTCCGACAGATCCGACGGACCCAATAATCTGATAAAAATGGGCGCCAAGCTCGTCGCCAACGCGCAAGACATCCTGGAAGAACTAAATTTAAAAAACTTAGCCTCCAACATTGCTATCGCCAAAATCGCGCCGGATAACGAACAAGAAGCGCTGATCTTAAAAATCTTGTCCCACGACCCTCTGCCCGTGGATTCGATCGTGCAAGAAACCAAAATGAGCGCGGCTCAAGTCGGCGCCACGCTAAGCCTCATGGAAATGAAAGGCAAAATCAAGAACCTGGGCGGCGCGCAATACGTTCTGGCGCGCTAATATTCGTGATGTCTGACATCACGAATATTAGCGCTGGCACCCAGCCGACTCGTTTAGTCGAATCGGTTTTTTATTTTATTTTTACCCATAAATTAATCTTCCCTTAACCTACCAAGTTGCCCAATGAACGAATATCTGCTATAACGCATAAGTTAATGAACCGACTTTAATAAAAATAAAAATTTTGAAAAAAAAGAAAAGTCGGCTATAATGTTAGAGTTATCAATATTTAAATATAAGTTTTATTTGTCATTCCCGCGAAGGTCGCAGATCCTGACGCAGGAAGGGCGGGAATCCAGGGCCTGGATCCCCCCGTATCAAGTACGGGGCAGGCTAAGGTCAAGCCCGGGATGACAACAAGAGAACGGAAACAAAATGAACCTCATCATCGTTGAGTCCCCCACCAAAGCCAAAACAATCCAGCGGTTCCTGCCCGCTGATTTTGTTGTGCGTTCCTCCTATGGCCATGTGCGCGACTTGCCCAAAGGCAAGATCGGCGTGGATACGGAGCACGATTTTGAACCGCAATATGTGGTCTCTATCGCCGCGCGCAAAAAATTAGCGGAGATAAAAAAAGTTTTGCCCAAGGCCACTAAAGTAATTCTGGCTTCCGACGAAGACCGGGAAGGGGAAGCCATCGCATGGCATTTGACCCAAGCCCTGGGCCTGGAAAATTCCACTGACCAAAAACCAAACCCCAAACAAAAAACAAAAGAAAAGAAACCAAAAATCCCAACCGAGCGCATTGTTTTCCACGAGATCACCAAGCACGCGATCGAAGACGCTCTGAAAAATCCACGCGCCATTGATATGGATCTAGTCAACGCCCAACAAGCCCGCCGGATATTAGACCGGCTCGTAGGCTATGAACTCTCGCCATTTTTGTGGCGCAAAGTGGCTAAAGGGCTCTCGGCCGGCCGGGTGCAATCGGTAGCGGTCCGTTTGATCGTGGAACGGGAACGGGATGTCCAGGCATTCAAGCCCGAGGAGTATTGGACGATTGAAGCGTTGTTGGCCAAGGTCATTGCGACCCCGCCAGGACGGGGGAAGCAATCCCGTGATAGTGCCGCCAATAACGGGATTGCCGCGTCGCCTACGGCTCCTCGCAACGACGAATTTTTAGCCAGCCTGATAAAACAAAACGACAAACAAATCCCTAAGCTGGGCATAAAAGCACAAGAAGAAGCGCAAGCTATCGTTGATGACTTAAAAGACGCGGCTTGGCAAGTGGCGCAGCTAGAACAAAAAGACACCCAGCGTCATCCCATGCCCCCATTCGTGACCAGCACCCTGCAACAGGATGCGGTCAACAAACTCCATTATTCCGCCAAACAAACCATGCAGATCGCCCAGCAATTATATGAAGGCGTCTCTTTGGGCAAAGAAGGCTCGGTTGGCCTCATCACCTATATGCGCACTGATTCCACGAACTTGGCGCAAGAGGCACTTGGCACCATCGGCAAATATATTTTGGATAAATTCGGCAAAGAATACCTGCCCGCCGGCGCGCGGATTTATAAAACCAAAGCTAAAGGCGCGCAAGAAGCGCACGAAGCGATCCGGCCGACCCATATAACTTTTGAGCCGGATAAGATTAAACAATATTTGACGCCCCAGCAATACCGGCTCTACGACCTGATCTGGCGGCGGACGCTCGCCTGTCAAATGGCCAGCGCGATAATCAAGACGTTAACGGTTGATGTTGAGGCCAAAAGTTCTCTTAGTGTCATCCTGAGCGACAACGAAGGATCTAAAAAAGATTCTTCGGTCGCAAAGCTCCCTCAGAATGACAAAAATAATATTTATATTTTCCGCGCCAACGGCTCACAAATAAAATTTGACGGGTTTTTAAAGATCTATGAAGGCAAGGTCCAGGAAAATATTCTGCCATCGCTAACAGCCAAAGAAGCGCTAGACCTGAAAGAATTAAAACCTAACCAACATTTCACCCAGCCGCCCGCGCGCTTTTCTGAAGCCTCGCTGATCAAAGCCCTGGAAGCGGAAGGCATCGGCCGGCCATCAACCTACGCGCCAATCATTTCCACCATTCAAGACCGCAACTACGTCAACAAGAACGAGGACCGAAAGTTTACTCCCACGGAAATCGGCTTCACGGTCAACGACTTGCTGGTCAAACATTTTCCGGAAGTCGTGGACATAAAATTTACCGCCCACATTGAAGAAGATTTTGACCGAATCGCGCAAGGCGATATTGAATGGACCGAAGTTTTAAAAGAATTTTACGGGCCATTCAAAAAAAATCTTACCGCCAAATACGAAGAAGTGGAGATACAAAAAAAGGAACCGGAAAAAACCGACAAAACCTGCCCTAAGTGTTCCTCCCCTCTGGTTATCCGCACCAGCCGCTTTGGCAAATTCTACGCCTGCTCCGGCTTCCCCAAATGCCGCTATACCGCCAGCCTGGAAGAAAAAAATGACCGGATGGAATCACTTAATTGCCCAAAGTGCGTGGAAGGCAAAGTAGTAGCCAAGCGTACCAAAAGAGGCAAAACTTTTTATGGCTGCTCCCGTTATCCGGATTGCGATTTTGCGCTGTGGGATAAGCCCACGGGAGAGAAATGCCCAAAGTGTCTCGCCCCGCTGGTGGAAACCAAGCAAGGGATAAAGTGCAGCAATAAAGAATGCGATTACAAAGAGGGTAGGGCTGAAATAAAAGAGTAATTGCCGTTTCCGTCTATTGCGCCTAAATATAATATCGTGAAACGACTAATTTCTAATGTCTAATTTCTAATAAAAATCCCAATGTCCAAAAGTCCCGCGGAGCGGGATTGATTTAGAAATTAGAAATTAAGATTTAGAAATTTACTGATATGCCCGATATCTATCTGCAAAAGATCATCGACAAGTGCCAAAAAAATAATCCCGGCTGCGACGCGGACTTGATCGGGCGAGCTTACGAATTCGCTAAAAAGATCCACGCGGGGCAAAAAAGAATGTCCGGCCAGGATTATATTTTCCATTGCCTGGCCGCGGCCGAGATTGTGGCTGACCTTAAAGTTGACTCTAAAACCATCGCCGCCACGCTGCTGCACGACGTCATTGACGACGGCCCGGGCAACAAAGAAGACCTGGAAAAACAGGTGGAAAAAGAATTCGGCAAAGAAATCGCCCGCCTGGTAAGCGGTATCACTAAGCTTGGTAAGATCAAATACCGCGGCGCCCAGCGCCAGGTGGAAAACCTGCGCAAGATGTTTCTGGCGATGGCCGAAGATATCCGGGTGGTCATTATCAAGCTAGCCGACCGGCTGCATAATATGCGCACGCTGGCCTCTCTGCCGCCGGCCAAACAACAGCGCATCGCCGATGAAACCATGAACGTCTACGCTCCCCTGGCCGACCGGCTGGGAATCGGGCACCTGAAAGGAGACCTTGAAGACCTCAGTTTCCAATACCTGATGCCGGGCGAATACCAGTGGCTTTTAAATCAAGTCCGCGAGCAGATCGACGAACGCGAAAGATATTTAGAAAAAATCATTCCGGACCTCAAAAAAGAAATCCTGAAAGAAGGCATCGGCCTGGTCGAGATCCACTGGCGAGCTAAACATTACTGGAGCCTATACAAAAAATTGCAGCGCTACGAAATGAATATCAACCAGATCTATGACCTGGTGGCGCTGCGCGTGGTCGTCAAAGACATCGACGACTGCTACGCGACTTTAGGCCTGATCCACAAGCTCTGGAGGCCGCTGCCCGGGCGCATCAAGGATTATATCGCCCTGCCCAAGCCCAACGGCTACCAGTCCATCCACACGACCGTTTTCTGCCAAGGCGGCAAGATCACCGAGATCCAGATCCGCACCCAGCAGATGCATGAAGAAGCGGAACGCGGCATCGCAGCCCACTGGTACTACGCGGAACAAAAGGGACTTAGGTCATATCTTAAAAAAATCTTCACGCCCGCGCCGGAAAAAGAATTGCGCTGGATAAAACAGCTCCAGGACTGGCAAAAAGAAACTCACGCGGCGCCGGAAGAAATTTTCCAATCCCTCAAAATAGATTTTTTCAAAGACCGGATATTTGTTTTCACGCCGCAAGGCGACGTCATTGACCTACCCGAAAGCGCGACCCCTTTGGATTTTGCCTACCATATCCACTCGGACATCGGCCACCACTGCCAGGGCGCCAAAGTCGACGGCAAAATGGTGGCGCTCAACACACCCTTGAAAAACGGCCAAGTGGTGGAAATTATCACGCAAAAAAACGCTCGGCCTTCGCGGGACTGGCTCAAGATCGCCAAAACCCACCAAGCGCTGGAAAAGATCAGACAATGGCTGAGCAAAGAACAAAAGCAAACAACGCCGGAAGAAATAAAAAAAGAACCGCCAAAACCGGAACAACCCATTAAAACAGCGACCCAGCAAATAACTTTAAAGCCGATCGCCGAAGTTGTCGGCGGCCAAAAGATTGCCACCAGCCTCGCCAAATGCTGTCATCCGGCGCCCCCCGACGAGATTATCGGCTATATCACTCTGCGTCAGCGCATCAC
This sequence comes from uncultured Candidatus Saccharibacteria bacterium, assembly GCA_964579775.1. GTDB lineage: Bacteria > Patescibacteriota > Minisyncoccia > Portnoybacterales > GWB1-42-6 > UBA8475. The sequence goes on from CAZOGP010000021.1 coordinate 9,134, forward strand.
TGTGCACCGCCGCGACTGCAAAAGCTTAACGAAAATCAAAGACCCCAAAAGATTAGTTAACGTGAATTGGAAAACAAATTAGCCCCGCCAAAACGGGGCTAATTTTTATTTTCTGTATTTACCTATTCGTACGAATTAGATAATACAATATACGATATAAAAAACAGCACAAGAGAGGCTATGGACAATTCAATGCTTTTCGCCAACCGGCGGCTTGAGCTTCTGCCTCGTTGCAAAACCATTTTTCGCCGCGGCTCTCGTCTATTTGAGTTTTGGCGTAAGAGCCGCAACCGGGCAAATGATAAATTTTCTCGCCCAAAGCGCTGATGTTGCCCTTAATAACGCAAGTGCCATTTGAACCTTGCGCCGCGGAAACAGGAGCAATAGATGGCGTAGCGGAAGAATTAACTCTTGGATCCGCAGAACAAGCGCCCCATAATCCCCTCTTGGCTTCCCGCGCTTCCTCTTGGACTTTTACGATTTGGTCTTGGTATTTAATATCCGGCGGATAGGAATAAGAATAAGCAAAACCTTGTTTTACCAATTCAAGGTTAATAAAAGTATCGCCGACATAAATATACCGCAGAAGCCGATTGTATTTATCCCTATCCGTGATGTCTTTTTCCAAACGCACCATTTTCCCTTCAACCAATTCTTTATTCTTCTTGGACGCCTCAACCCCAAAACATTGTACCGGCTTTCTAGGGTCAACCGTCTCCGGCGTGTCAATTCCGATATACCTAACTTTTTCCCCGCTCTCTATTTCAATGGTATCGCCGTCAACCACGCGGATAACCTTAACTAAATTATTTTCTGCTTTTTCATTCGTTCCATTTATTTCGGTTGCTACAGGGGCAGATAACGCAATCGGCGATTCCGAAGAAACGACCGGCGACAAAACCGCAACCGACGACATCAGATTATTTTGCTTGGATGTATTCCCAATAGCGATGCCGACAATCAACACCAAAACAAACCCCGCGCCAACCAAAATATTTTTCTTATTAAAATCGATCATTCCTTGAATATTCTAAAATTTTCAAACAAATTAAAATATTTTTGTATTTACCTATTCGCAAGAATTAGACAATACAGCGCGACACAACATTCTGCAGAATGTCAAAATGTTATTATTAAAGTATCTCCTGCCGCCGAGCTTGGCCGAATTTATTTGGGGGACTTGCTAAAGTTAGACTTCAGTAGATTTTAATTCATTTTCTTTTTCATCTTTTCCAGTATTTGCGAAAAGCCGTCAAAATATTCTTTAAATATCGATATGCTTGTTCGCCGAAAACCTTCCGCCTTACGCCTGGATTCCGTGATTTGCAAATATCTATCACCTGTTTTTATTTCTCGTACATCAAAAAAATATATTTTTCCCCCCAGCCCTTAAGGATTCCTTATAAATTGATTCCTGCATATATCTTTATTAAAAATTATTGGCTAATTACATTCTTGCATTCTTAAAAAAGCGACTTACTGAAGTCAGACTTAAGCGGATTTCAAAAATTACAACTTAACTTGTCTAATCTCTTTTTGGCGATTGCTAATTCTGCTTCGGTAAATAAATCCTTATACTCCGGTTCTGATACTAACGCTTCTACTGATAAATCTAACCGTCCCAATTCCCATAATTTTATAATTCCCTCCTGGATATATTCTTCTATTGCTAATAACTTTTTAGCCGCCGCTACTCCTCCAAACTCATAGAACATATTTAAAAAACGAGTGGCATTATAACCCAGCTCTTGTGCTTCTTTATAAAGGCTGATCGTCTCGGTCTCAAAATTTGACCCTAGTTCTTCTTTATCGGTACTTCTCATAATTCTTTTGCTGACCAGTTGGACATATTATCCCTTTATTTTTTCTTCAAATCTTTTCCTAAAAAATTCAAATTTCGGCTCCAAGACATATTCAAGCATTTTTTCAATTATCGCCCGATCATCTTTTAATTTAACCTCTTTCCAATAAATATGGACTACGCCTTTATTTCTTGAAAAAAACTTATGCCAGGTTTTATGCTTCGTATCCCCCGGAACGGCTCGAACGATTCCCGATTATGACTCTTTAATCTTCCAAATAGAGAGATTGCCTTACCTACATAGAGAACCGCTTTCTTTTTCTTATAGACATATATACCGCCTTTTTTATCAACTTCCTTTCGAATTTTATCTGAATTGCTTTTGAAAATCGTCTTTTTACCATGTTCCAACTCAAAAGAATCCCAACACATAAAATGGAGAAGCGCGTTCTTTTCCAGAAATAATTCAAACTGATTTTTATAATTTTTCATAAATTTAATCTCAAAAAGATGCTATGTCAAAAAATTTGTGAATCTGCTGAAATCTGACTTCAATAGATTTTTAAATTCGCGGCGTTCGTGCCAGTTCGCCTTTTTTCTGACGCAATGTTTTAAAGTTATTTTTCGACACGACAGAACGCCCCAGTCGCTTTTCCAATTTTTTTCTCGCTCCACCGGCGATATCGTCTCTGCTTCTTTCTGTCAC
>CAZOGP010000022.1:0-11237 GCA_964579775.1 uncultured Candidatus Saccharibacteria bacterium
CCCGCCAAAGAGTAATTTGGCGGGGTTTTTTGTTTGAGCGCGTTTGGGCTATAATTAATGTATGAAACTGGATCTGGAGCGCGTGAAAAAATATGAAAAATGGCTTTGGTTAGCCGGCTGTTTTGTTCTGGTTTTTGTGATCTATGGCCAGACGATCTTTGGCGATTTTGTTTTTGACGACAGAAACATCGTTGAGCATCAGGCGATGTTGGGCGATCCTAACCAGATCCACAAGATCTTATCGTCGCCTTTTTGGGACCAAGCATCAGGACTTTACCGGCCCGTAACTTTGCTCAGCTATACTATTAATTATATCGTTTTTGGGCCCAGCCCCTGGGGCTTCCACCTGGTTAATTTAATTTTATACGCTCTGCTGGGCTGGCTGATCTGGCTCGTTAGCAAGCGGCTATTTGGCAGTCGCCTTTTAGCCGGGTTGACCGCGGTATTATTTCTGGTTTTGCCGATCCATACGGAAGTCGTGGCTAATATTTCGGGGCGTTCCGAGATTTTGGCTTTGGGTTTTTCCTTGTTGGTTTTTAGGGAATTGCTGCAGGAAAGAATTAGCTGGTGGCGCGCGGGATTATGGGCTCTTTTGGCTATGGGCAGCAAAGAGACGGCAATTGCCGCCGCGCCGCTGGCCGCGCTGGTTGTTTATCTGAAAGAAAGGAATTTCAGCCGGGAGCTATTTTTAAAATATCTTTATCCGGTGCTGGTAATGCTGGGCGGCGCGGTTTTATATTTTGGCGCCAGGTTTTTGGTTTTGGGCCAGCAGGCTTTTATGCGCGCGCAAACGACCATTGTGGAAAACCCGCTGCAATTTGTGGCCACTAAAGAAAGAGTCGCCACGGCGTTTAAGGTCTTAACGATGTATCTGCAAAAAATCTTTTGGCCGCTGAATCTTTGCTCGGATTATTCGTTCAACCAAATTCCGGTGCTGAAAACTTTTTGGAACGTGGAAGTTTTAATTGGGATAGTAGCGCTAATGGTTTTTATTCTGGCACTAGTTTTGTTTTGCCGCCGCCAGAACGCCATCTTTTTTGCCGCCGCTATTTTTTTATTCAGTTTTTTGCCCATCGCCAATCTGGTTTTTCCCACGGGCACGATTGCTGGCGAGCGGCTGATGTTTTATCCGTCGCTGGGGATTTGTTTGTTTGCGGCATGGTTGATTTGTCATTCTGAGGCCATAGGCCGAAGAATCTATCTATTTATTACTGATAAGATTCTTCGCTTCGCTCAGAATGACAGCCAAAAAATAAAGGAAATTTTTTTCGGTAAGGCGACCATTTTAACTATTGTTTTAATATTGATTATTTTTTACGGCGTGATTAGTTTTAATCGCGCGGGCGACTGGCTGACGGAAAAAAGGCTGTTTGCTGCCGCGGCGGTTTGCGCGCCACGCAGCGTTCTGTCGCGCTCGAACCTTGGCGCGATGTATTATTTGGACGGGGACATGGCGAACGCCAAGCGCGAACTGCTGGCGGCGCAAGAAATTTATGACGGCTATCCCAAGGGCGTCAATAACCTGGGACTGATCTATTGGAAAGAAGGGAATGCGGAGAAAGCGCGCGAGCTCTTTTTGAAGGCCCTGAGCCTGCCGTTTCCCTTCTCTGGCGCCTATGAAAACCTGGCGCTGATGGCGGCGCAGGAGAAAAATTGGGCCGAGGCCAAAGATTGGCTCCTGAAATTTTATTCGGGCGACAGCCAGGCAGCCGAGGCTGTTATCCGGGCTTATCGGGGGTGGTAAAAACCCAGGTTTTAAGCTGATTTTTGGGTGTCTGGTCGGCTATTGGGGTTTACTTTTGGGCTATTTTCGGCTAGTATAGTAGGGTATTTGAATTGATTACGAATAAACTAATTTTGTCATTCCGGGCTCCCGCCTTGACTCGCCGTCTTCGGCGAGCGGGTGACCCGGAATCCAGGACCTGGATCCCGCATCAAGTGCGGGATGACAGAGAGTGGCCACTATGAATTTACCGCAAATCGAGGAGAAAATACTAAAGCTTTGGGACAAGAAAAAAATATTCAAAAAGTCCGTTTCTCAAAGGAAGAACGGGCCGGTTTTTTCTTTTTACGACGGCCCGCCCTTTGCCACGGGTTTGCCGCACTATGGCCATATTTTGGCGACCACCATTAAAGACACGGTGTTGCGCTATTTTACGATGCGGGGTTTTAAGGTGGAGCGGCGAGTCGGCTGGGATTGCCACGGCTTGCCCGTAGAAAATTTAATTGAAAAGGAACTCGGCATCAAGAGTAAAAAAGAGATAGAAAAATTCGGCATTGCTAATTTCAACCAGGCTTGCCAGGCGTCAGTCTTTCGCTGCGTGAAGGATTGGGAGGCCACGCTGCGGCGGGTCGGCCGCTGGGCCGATTACAGCCATGCCTACGCCACCATGGATAAGGAATATACTGAATCGGTCTGGTGGGTTTTTAAAAATTTATATAATTTGGGTTTGGTCTACAAAGATTATCGGGTGACGCCGTATTGTCCGCGGTGCGGCACGCCGTTGTCTAATTTTGAACTGAACCAGCCGGGGGCGTATCGTGACGTGGCTGACCAATCCGTCTTTTTAAAATTTCCGCTGCGGGGGGAGCAAGGCAGTTATCTTTTGGTCTGGACCACCACGCCCTGGACTTTGCCGGCCAACACCGCCGTGGCGGTGGGCGAGGCGATAAATTATGTCCGGGTAAAGATCGGCGACGAAAAATATATTTTAGCCAAGGACCGGTTGGGCATTTTTGGCCAGATCGGGGACTACGAGATCGAGCAGGAATTTTTGGGCGGCGCGCTGGTCGGCCGGGAATATGAGCCGCTTTATCAGATGAAACTGGATAAACCGGGGTATCGCGTAGTGGCGGCTGATTTTGTTTCGGTGGAGGACGGCACGGGCCTGGTTCATATCGCCCCGGCGTTCGGGGTGGAAGATATGGAATTGGGACAGAAAGAAAATTTGCCGACGGTGGTCACAGTGGACCTGGAAGGCCGCGTGCAAAAAGGTTTGGGCCTGCCGGGCGAAGGCAAATTTGTTAAAGAGGCGGACGCGGATATCAAGGCAGACCTGAAAAAAAGAAAATTATTGTTTAAAGAGGAGAAGATAACGCACAGCTACCCGCATTGCTGGCGGTGCGAGACGCCCTTGCTCTACTATCCCCTAAGCACTTGGTACGTGGCCGTGAGCAAGCTGAAAGATAGCTTGGTGGCCAATAACCAAATGATCCACTGGGTGCCCCAGCACGTGAAAGACGGGCGATTTGGCAAGTGGCTGGAGGGCGCCCGTGATTGGGCGGTGTCGCGCAACCGTTTCTGGGGCGCGCCAATTCCTATCTGGGTCTGCCAGAGATGCGGCCAGATAAAAGTGGTGGGTAGCCTCAAAGAATTGGAGAAAAAGATCGCTAATTTGCACCGGCCGTATATTGATAAAATTAAATTCAAATGTCTTTCTTGCGGCGGCCAGATGCAACGCACGGAAGAAGTTTTTGACTGTTGGTTTGAATCGGGCGCCATGCCCTACGCCCAGTGGCATTATCCGTTCGAGAATAAAAAACTGGTGGAAGAAACTTTCCCGGCCGATTTTATCGCCGAAGGCATAGACCAGACGCGGGGGTGGTTTTACACCTTGCACGTTCTGGCGACGGCTTTAACGAGCAAGGAGATGGGGCTGGGACTGAATCAGCCGGCTTTTAAAAATGTTATCGCCAATGGTTTGCTGCTGGCTGATGATGGCCGTAAACTTTCCAAACACCTAAAAAATTACACGCCACCGGAAGTTATTTTTGCCAAATTCGGCGCCGATACTTTGCGTTTCTTTTTATTGACCTCGACCGCGATCGGCGAAGATTACCTGGTGGCCGATAAACGGATCGAGGAGGTTTATCGCCAGGCGATCTCCACTTTGTGGCATACTTTTTCGTTCTTTGGCACCTATACGGATAAAAAATTCAAGCCCAACAAAAATTTTAAGCCCGCCGAGGCGCTTGATCGGTGGATTACGTCGCGGCTTAACGATACTATTTTAGCCATGACCGGGGCCATGGAGCGCTATGACCTGACCGAAGGCGGTCGGCCCCTGATCGCTTTTGTTGACGATCTTTCCAATTGGTTCGTGCGCCGCTCCCGCCGGCGCTTCCAGAAGCCGCAAAGTAAAACCGAAAAGAACGAAGCCAGCCAGACCTTGTATTTTGTCTTGTTGACTTTATCAAAGCTGGCCGCGCCGTTCATTCCTTTTTTGAGCGAAGAAATTTATCTTGGTTTGAAAAGATCCAAGATGCCCGAGTCCGTGCATCTTTGCGATTGGCCGGTGGTGGATAAAAAAGCGATCAATAAAACCCTGGAAGCCAAAATGGCGCAAGCTCGCTCCGTCGTGGTGCTGGCTTTAGCCGAGCGCGCGGCCGCCGGGCTTAAAGTGCGCCAGCCGCTGGCAGCGTTGGCAATTAGCAGTAAACAGTTAACGGGCAATAATAAAGAGCTGGTAGAAATCATTAAAGACGAGGTTAATGTTAAAGAAGTGATCTTTGACGAAACGCTGCCAGCGGACGAGATAAAACTGGATAAAAAACTCACCAAAGAATTGAAAGAAGAGGGACAGGCCAGGGAAGTGGCGCGGCAGATCCAGGACATGCGCAAAGAAGCGGGCTTGACCCGCAAGGACACGATTATTATTGCCTGGCAGAGCACCGATAAATCGTTGGCGGCTTTGATGGCGAATTGGGCCAGGTATTTTATGCAGGAAAATCTGGCACGGGAAATAGCGGCGTATGATAAGAAAGAGAAGTATCTGCTGGAGAAGGATATCAAGATAGAAGAAGGGAAAATAAGGGTGGCGATCAGATAATCTTATTCGATTGTCATCCCGGGCTTGACCCGGGATCCAGGTTTTGTATTTTTATTTAATAGATAGAGTCTGGATTCCCGCTTTCCCTCCTTCGCCTACGGCTACGGAAGGGCGCGGCGCGGGAATGACATCTAGTTTTTGTGAACAAGCTTCCTATCTATAAAACCGAAGGCATAATTTTAAAATCAGCCGACTGGGGCGACCTGGACCGGCTGTTAACTATTTATACCCGCGGCTATGGTAAAATTCAGGCACGGGCCATCTCCGCGCGAAAAAAGGACTCCAAACTGAACGGCCTTTTACAGAATTTTACTTATAGCCAGTTCTTATTGGCTAAAAGTAAGACCATTGATATTGTCACGGATCTCTCGGTGATGAACAGTTATAATCATTTGCACGCTAATTTGGAAAATCTAGGTTATGCTTTCTATTTTTCAGAACTGGTGGATAAATTAATTCCCGCGCCCGAGCGCGATGAAGATATCTGGCGGTTAATAGCGCGCGCGTTTGAGGTCTTAAATCAAAAGCGCAACGATTTGCCGAAAATTAAAATTGCCTTTGAGGATAAATTGGTAGAATTCTTGGGCCAGCCGTCGCTAAAGCTTTGGTTGGCAAGCCACCCGACTTCCGCGCAGCGGTTAAATTATTTGCAGTCGCTGGCGGGCGAGCCGATAAACGCGCAAAGGTTTCTGGCGCAGCTTAGTTCTTAATATAAAGGAGGTGGGACGATGTCATGGCTTGTTTTTTCAGTTAAGGGGTTGGTTTGGTCACTGGGCGGTGAGGTTTTGATGTTAGAGCGTTCTTTAACGGACCGGTATTGCCCGGGGCATTGGGAATTGCCTGGCGGAAAATTGGAGAGCTGGAAATTTAAGAAGAATTTTCGGCGGGAAGTTTGGGAGGAAGCGGGCTTGCGCTTGGCGTCTAAGATAATTTTTCGAGGAGTATTATTGAAAACCTCGGCGCACCACCGGACGATTTTTGGATGGCCGACCTGGTATTGCACGATTTTTGTCAGCGCGGCTTGTGAGACAAAAGAGATTGCATTAAGCTACGAGCATCGCACGGCCGCCTGGTTAAATCCCAAAAGGACCTTGGCCCTGGGGCGGCTGACCCCGGAGAGCCAGGAGGCTTTGGTAAGATACGCCGGTCTAGAAAGGTTCTAGAAAGGTAAATTTAAAGGCCGTTCCGCGGATAGCGGAACGGCCTTCCTTTTTTTGGGTAGTTTATTTAAGCGTGGCGAGCAACTCATTCTTGCCAAGAAGCTTTGTTTCTTTCTCTGCTCGTTTTTTTATCTCTACGGAATTTTCTTTTAAGGTTTTTTCAGAGACAACGAGCCGCCAGGGCAGGCCGATCAGATCCGCTTCGGCGAATTTTTGGCCGGCTGGCAGTTCTCGGTCGTCGTATAAAACTTCAAGATCATTGTTGGTTAATTTTTTGTATAGTTCGTCAGCCGCTTTTTTTACTGCTTCCTCATCGCCCAAGGCTAACAGATGGTATTTATATGGCGCCACGCTCTCCGGCCAGATGAGCCCCTGTTCGTCGTGGCTTAATTCGGCGATCGCGCCCATCAAGCGGCTGGGGCCAAGGCCGTAGCAGCCCATAATGACGAATTGCTCCTGGCCGTTTTGGTCTTTGAACTTTAGGTCAAAGGGCTCGGAGTACTTGGTGCCCAGCTTAAAGATATTGCCAACTTCAATCGCCTTGGCTTCGGAAAAACCCATGCCACCGCAAGCCGGGCAGGCGGGCGTTTCGGCTTTTATTTCTTTGTTGATGGCGAAATTGGCGCAATTGTCACAGATAAAGATGGTATCCTCGCCGGCCCCGGAGACCGCCTGGAATTCGTGGGAATACTTGGAAAAAGAGCCGCCGCTGGCTGCTGTCAAATAGGTTTTTTCTCCCAGGCCGCAACGTTCAAATATCTTAAAGTAGGCCGCGGTGGCTTGCTGGTAGTAAGCGTCCAGGTCTTCCTGTGAGGCGTGGAAAGAATAGAGGTCTTTCATGGAAAATTCTCGGCCCCGCAGCAAGCCGGATTTGGCGCGCGCTTCATTGCGGAACTTGGTCTGGATCTGGAAAAGGTAAAGCGGCAGGTCCTTATACGACAGGACCATTTTTTTGGCCAGCGGCGAGATAACTTCTTCGTGCGTGGCGCCGAGCGTGAAATCTTTTTCGCCAAAAGCCTTGAGTTTTATCAAAGCGTCAAAGTGGTCCCAGCGGTCGGTCTTATCCCAATTTTCTTTGGGCAGGAGAGATGGCATCAAAATTTCCTGGCCGCCAATGGCCGCCATTTCTTCCCGGATTATATTCTCAATTTTGCGCAGCACGCGAAGGCCCAGCGGCAGGAAACTATAAATGCCGGCCGCGAGCTTATCAATAAAAGCGGCGCGGGTCAGCAAAATCGCGTTGACGCTGGTTTCGTCTTTGGGCGCTTCGCGCAGGGTCTTGGTGGCTAAAACGGATTGTCGCATGGTAATTTAGTGAAAGATTTGTTAATTTAAATATAGCCTGAAAGCTCACTTTTGACAACTTCCGTTCTATTTAGTCATCCTGAGGCGTAGCCGAAGGATCTGTTGCGCGGGTCGCTACGCTCCCGCGAGATTCCTCGCTTCGCTCGGAATGACTGACAGGATCATGCTAAGCAAAAAATTCCAGCGCAAGATAGAAGACTTTGTCTGCGGCCATTGCGGGCAGAGAGTTAAGGGCGCGGGCTACACCGATCACTGCCCCAAATGTTTGTGGTCGCGGCACGTGGATATTAATCCGGGTGACCGCTCGGCAGAGTGCTGTGGCGCGATGGAGCCCGTGGGTGTGGAAATCAAAGGGGGAGAGAAGGTAATCTATTATAAGTGCCAGCGATGCGGCTTTGAACACCGCGTCAAAGCCGGAGCGGAGGACGACATGGCTGCTATCATAAAATTGACCGAACAAGTAATTTAAACTAAAATCAATATATATGGAACGAGTCTTTTCGGGAGTACAACCCAGCGGCGTGCTCCATATCGGCAATTATCTGGGCGCGATAAAAAATTGGCTGGAATTGCAAAATGATTACCAGTGTATTTTTTGCGTGGTGGATCTGCACGCCATCACCGTGCCGCAGGAGCCTAAGGAGCTGCTGAAAAAAACGATCGAAGTCGCCAAAATTTATCTGGCGGCGGGCATTGACCCCAAAAGATCCACGATCTTCGTGCAGTCCCATATTAAAGAACACGCCGAGCTGGCGTGGATTTTAAATACTATTTCAAAAATGTCCGATTTATTCAGAATGACTCAATTTAAGGATAAAACAGGCACTGATGAGGCTTCCGTAGAAACGCCGCATATTTTGAAACATAAATTAGGAGGAGAGGAAATAAGTAGAGAGAGGTTGTCCAAGGAAGATTACAAGGCGTATAGGCTTAACAAGGCCGGTGTAGGGTTGTTTGATTACCCAGTGCTGATGGCGGCGGATATTTTATTGTATAAGGCCGCGGTAGTGCCGGTGGGTGAAGACCAGGTGCAACATATTGAATTGGCGCGAGATCTGGCCCAGCGGTTCAATAATCGTTTTGGCGAAACTTTTGTTATTCCCAAGTCCATGGTGCGCAAAGAAGGCGCCCGGATCATGGGGCTGGACGACCCGACCAAGAAAATGTCCAAAAGCGCCGCCAGCGCTTATAACTATTTATCCTTGACCGATCCGCCAGAGATAATCCGCGAGAAGATAAAAAAAGCCGTGACCGATTCGGGTAGGGAGATAGTTCGTGGGCCGGATAAACCCGCGCTTTCCAATTTATTGATGATTTATTCTTTGTTGGTTGATAAGCCCGTCGTGGAAATTGAGCGGCAATACCAGGGTAAAAATTACGCGGAATTTAAAAAGGATTTGGCGGAAGTCGTAGTTAATTTTCTGTCGCCGTTCCAGAAAAAATACAACGCGTTGGACGACGGCGAAGTGCTGAAAATTTTGCGTGACGGCGCCAAAAAAATCCAGCCCCTCGCGGCGCAAACCATGTCGGAAGTGAAAAAGGCGATGGGAATAATAGAATAGGATAGGGGAGCAAAAAACAAAGAATCGCCCGTTGGGGCGTTTTTTGATGGTTTCTTATTCTTATGTTCTCAAGAACATCAGAATAAGGCGGGGCCGGGCCTTTGGAATTAAAGTAAGGATTTGATAAGCTCGATGATGAATTTATTTTCGATCAGCAGTGCGGATTTTTCAGAGGCGGGCAGATAAATTAATTTATCGTAGATTATCAGCGTGCCGGGAATATTTTTCTTAAGCTCTTTGAGATTAACGCTGCCCAGGCGTTTTTTAATATCCGTCAGTCTATCTTGCCAGTTTTTGAAAGCGCTGGCGTCTGGGCCGATAAAATAGATATCGCTTGTTTGGCTTTGGCTAAAATCGTCCAGCAAAAATTTTATTTCGTCGGAGCGGAAGGAACGAATTTCCGTCTGGCCGGCCAGATTATATTTGGCGCGCAGAGCCGAAATAATGCGCACGAATTCCCGCTCGCGCTCTTCCACTTCGCGTTTTTGCGTGCGCAGGAGCCCCAGCAGGGCATCGGGCGATTCGGCGGCAAAATAGGAGCGCTCGCCCTGCACCGTTCCCTGGCGTTTGATTTCGCGCATGAGGCCTTTGCTCGTTAAAGCCTTGATTATTTCATAGACCGTGGGACGCGAAAAACCCGCCTTTTTGGCGATATTTTGAACCGAATCAAAGCCCAATTCCAAGGCGGCCAGATAAACGGCAACCTCTTTTTCTTTGAGCCCGAGTTTGCGCAGTTCTAAATTTAACATATTGTCCATATTTCAGGATACAAGCGGTTTAAAACTTTGTCAAGTTTTATTTTACAAAATTCACTCGGCCATTGTTTCCGAAAGCATAAAATTTCCCCAGCGCGGAAATTTTACTCGCGCAGCTTCGCTCTCTCTCCGCCTTGGGCGGAACCATGCCCGCTCGCGAAACTGAGCGTTTCGGAAAACAATAGCCTCGTTCCTTATATGGGAGGTGTCCGTCAATCCATGACTAGGTGGTCTAGTCTCGGCGACACGTTTTTCTCAATGCTAAGCTCGCTGGGTGAAATTAAAAAAACTGAGCGTTTCGGAGAGGCAATAGCCTCGCTCAATATCGCAGAGTATCTAGGAGCGCGCAATGGACACAGGGCCGGCTTTTTGATACCATATTTATATGGATTTAAAGGAACTCTTGAATCAGTTCAAGGCAGACTTAAAGAAAATTTCATCGCTCCAGGACCTGGAGGCGGCGCGTTTGAAGTACGCCGGCAAGAAAGGCTTAGTGGCTAAAGCCTTGGAGGAGATCGTTAATTTATCAGCGGAAGAAAAAAAGGCCGTGGGTAAAAAGATCAATGAGGCCAAACAGGAAATTCAAACTAAGATCGCCGAGCTTCAAGATAAATTATCCGGCGCGCCCAGCGCCACCGCGCTGGACCGGTTCGTTAAAACCCTGCCGGGCAAAAAACCGATGGCGGGGCATTTGCATATTATCTCGCAGGCCATTGAGGAAATCGTGGAGATTTTCAAGCCCCTGGGCTTTACGCGCGTCCGGTACCCGGAAATAGACTGGGAATATTTTGCGTTTGAGACGTTAAACATTCCGGCCACGCATCCGGCGCGGGACGAATGGGAAACGTTTTTTATTGACGCAGCCGCAGATAAACAATATGGCCGGCAAGTCATCACGCCGCATACCTCCAACGGCCAGGTGCGTGAAATGCTGAAAGGCGAGCTGCCTATTAGGATGCTTGGCATTTCCCGCTGCGGTCGGCGCCAAGAAGACGTTAATCATCTGCAGACTTTTTTTCAGTTTGAGGGCTTAGCCGTTGATAAGGGCATCAGCATCACGCATCTGAAAGGGACGCTGGATTATTTCGTTAAACATTTTTTCGGGCCCGGCCGACAGATCCGTTTGCGGCCGTATGATTTTCGTTTCACCGAACCGAGCTTTGAGATAGATATTAATTGCGATCTGTGCCGGGGAGAGGGGTGCAAATTCTGTAAAGGCGGCTGGACGGAACTTGGCGGGGCCGGTATGGTGCACCCCAATGTTTTAAAAGCGGGTAAAATAGATCCGAATGTTTATACCGGTTTTGCTTTCGGCTGGGGAGTTGAGCGGACGTATATGATGAAAAGCGGTACGAAAATAGACGATATCCGGTATTTATTAAATAATGACCTAAGATTTTTGGAACAGTTTTAAATTTTTATTTTGTCATCCCGGGCTTGACCCGGGATCCAGGCCCTGAAACAAGTTCAGGGCGACAAAACCTGGATTCCCGCTTTCGCGGGAATGACATAGGCTGTTTAGATGAACATATTAGTCTCGCACAATTGGCTCAAAGATTATATTAAGACCGATGTCTCGCCGGAGGAGATCGGTCGGCTTTTGTCGTTGCACGCTTTTTCGGTGGA
>CAZOGP010000023.1:0-4179 GCA_964579775.1 uncultured Candidatus Saccharibacteria bacterium
CTCGCACCCCTTTTCCGTCACGGCCACCGTATGCTCAAAATGCGCGGAGAGAGAATCGTCTTCCGTTAAATAGCCGAATTTATCTTTAGATTTTTTGATTTTCGCGCTGCCGGCCGCCAGCATCGGCTCAATAGCTAAAGTCATACCCTCCCTTAAAACGATATCCTTAAAATACCGCGTGCCGGCAAAATTAAAATTAGGAATTTCCGGGTCTTCGTGCAGATCATAGCCCACGCCGTGGCCAATAAGTTCGCGGATAACGGAAAGCCCCTGTTTTTGGGCGAGACTTTCAATCGCCGCGGAAACTTCGGATAGTTTCCGGCCTGGCTTAATTTTATCGATGGCCGCCTGCAAGGCGTCTCTGGTTGCTTCAATGATTCTTTTGGCCTCCAGGCTGACCTTGCCCACCGCTACGGTTATGGCCGCGTCGGTATATAAACCGCGCTGGCCACCGCACCCTTGCGACAGGGCGCAAGACGCGCAATGCTCCGGCGGCCAAAGCACGCCCAGATCCAAACCGATGATATCACCCTCATTTAATTTTCGCGTCGAGGGCAAGGCGTGAACTATTTCTTCATTCACCGAGGTGCAAAGCGCGGCCGGATAATCATTAAAACCCTTAAAGCCCGGCTGGGCGCCGTTTTGATAAATTAACCCCTCCGCTAGTTCGTCCAGCTCTTTAGTGGTGACGCCCGGTTTAACACTTTTGGCCACCTCGAATAAAACAGACGCCAAGATCTGGCCACCTTGGCGCATCAATTCTATCTCGTCTTTGGTCTTAATTTGGATCATAGCTACAAAATAAAACTACAAACTTCTACAAATAAAATAGTGCGAACGAGGCTACCCCAGAGAAAAATGTGCCGCAGACGCCTCTGAGCATTTCTTATTTTACGTGGACGAGGCGGCCAGACTTCAAGCCGCGGCTGGTACAATACTTTATACTGGTACTCGTAGCCGACGGCGGTTTTTCAAGGCCGGTGGCCGAGCGACTTTTACGATTTTGAAACTAATTTCCGAGCGCTATTTTTTCTAAAATTTCTTCAAAAACTTTCTCAATCGGCTGTTCTCCGTTAACTTTGACCAACAAGTCTTTTTTCTCAAAATGTTCGACCACCGGCATCACTTCCTGGTCAAACAGATCCAGGCGCTGATTGATGGCTTCGAGCTTATCGTCCTGGCGCACAGATAACTGGCCGCCGCACTTATCGCAGACCGTCAAGTTTTTATAGGCGCCGACGTATGGAATCAGCTGGCCGCACTGGGCGCATTGGCGACGTTTAGTCAGCCGATTAAGCGCCTCCTGACGCGATATATCAATCAGCACCGCTTTAAAATTTTTATCCCACCCGTACCAAGTAAGTGCCTCTTCCAAAAGCTGAAGTTCCACGAGCTTGCGCGGACTGCCGTCAAAAATTATTCCCTTGAAATCATCGCCTTTTTCCTTTTTTATATCTTCCAGGCGATTTATCCAAAGCATGAAAATCAAAGAAGTCGGCACAAGTTCCCCCGTTTTCAATGTCTGGGCAATTTTTTGACCAGTAAAATCAGCCTGCCTGGCCAACTCACGTAACAACTCCCCGCTGCCAACATAACCCAAGCCAAACTTTTCCATCAGAAGTTTGGCTTGGGTTCCTTTGCCGCATCCCGCGCGGCCGAGCAAAGTATAAATTTTCGGCTCCATAATATTTTTTCCGCGTGGTTCCGCGCCATTACGCTAACGTGTTTTTATCGCGAAACTACGCTGAACGCTACGCAGAAAGACGCGGAAATTAAGTTCCGCGTTTATCCGCGGTCTTAAAAGCCTTCGTAGTCCCTCATGACCAGCTGCGATTCGATCTGGCGGATGGTTTCGAGCACTACCGAAACCACGATCAAAATGGAGGTGCCGCCGATCTGGAAGGCCGTAATGCCGGTCGCCCCTTTAACGATGTTGGGCGCGATGGCGATAATGCCCAAGAAAACCGCGCCCACCAGCAACACGCGATTTAAAATAAAATTCAAAAAATCGGTGGTGGGCTGACCGGGCCTGATACCAGGAATAAAGCCGCCCATTTTCTGCAAGTTAGTGGATATATTTTTGGGGTCAAAGGTAACAGCCGTGTAAAAATAAGTAAAGAGCACGACCAGCAAAAAGTAAATTATAGAATAGATTACTTGGCTTTTTTGGAAGAGATCCCGCAAGAAAACCGCGACCGTGGCTATCCATTGAGTTTTGGCATTAGCCAAAAACGCGCCGATCATGCCAGGCAATAGCAAGAAAGATAAAGCAAAAATAATTGGCATAACGCCCGCCGGATTGACGTTTAGCGGCAGATAAGTTGAAACGCCGCCATAAACCTTATTGCCCCGCACGCGCTTGGCATAGGAAACCGGAATATTACGCCGACCTTCAGTGATGATAACCACCCCAATAATAACCGCCAAACCGATGACTAAAAAAGCGACATAGGAAGGAATATTGGACGGGTCCCAATTAAGCAATATCTGGCGCAAACTGGTCGGAAAAGCGGCCACGATGCCGGCAAAGATCAAAAGAGAAACGCCATTGCCAATGCCCTTTTCGGAAATTAATTCGCCCAACCACATCAAAAAAATCGTGCCGGCGGTGATTATTAGAACCGTGGTAAATATCTGATAGACGCTCAAGCTCCCGATAACCTGCTGGGCGCGAAGCAACATGATCATGCTGTAGCCCTGCAGCGCCGCCAGCGGCACGGTCAGAAGGCGACCATACTGGTTGAATTTTTGCCGGCCAGCTTCACCCTCTTCCTTATAGATGGCTTCCAGCCGCGGAAAGATCATCGTCAAAAGCTGCATGATGATGGTGGCGGTAATGTACGGTCCCATGCCCAGCATCGCGATGGAAAGATTGCTCATGGCGCCGCCGGTGAACATATTAAGCAAGCCAAAAAGCTGGTTGCCCTCAAAAAAAGACCGGAGCCGCTCCGTGTCAATTCCCGGCACGGGAATATTGGCCACCAACCGAAAAACAATAAAAACCGCCAGAACGAATAAAATCTTGTTCCGCAGTTCTTTAACTTTAAAAATTTGAAGAAATTTCTGCCACATACCTCATTTTAACATTTAAGCAATCTAACAATTTAACAAAATACGGAATACGGAATTTTCTTATGTTTAATTGTTAAAATGTTAAATTGTTTAATTGATTTTGCCCCCTGCCTTAATAATAGCATCTTTGGCGCTCGCTGAAAAAGTTACGCCTTTAAAGCTGAACTTCTTTGACACCTGCCCTTGTCCTAAAATTTTTACTTTCGGCAAACGACCGCTGATCTTTGATATCAAACCTTTCTGCGACAAAACAACGGGAGTTATCATTTCGCCGTCTTTAAAGATTCTATCCAGCTTTTCTAAATTTATAATTGCTGATCGATTTTGAATAGTTTTGAAGTTATAGCCGCGTTTTTTAGGAATGCTCTTTAACGCATCTCGCCACTCCGGGCGTAATTTTCTGCCGGACCTGGCTTTTTGACCCTTAACCCCGCGGCCGGAAAAAGTCCCGCGTTTGCCTCCGCGGCCCACGCGCCGGCTAACTTTATCAGATTTATTTTTGGAAATTTGATGCAGCTGCATAACTTCATTTAAACAATTAAACAATTTAACAATTTAACATTCTAACAAAATAGAAAAACGCAGAATTTTTTATGTTTAATTGTTCCTTTGTTAAATTGTTAATTTGATTTAAGCTTCTTCAACGCTTCCAGCGTTGCTTGAGCGTTATTTAGCTTATTGGTTGATTTGCTTATGATCTTAGCGGTAATATTCTCAATTCCGGCTAAACTGCAGATTGCCCGTATCGCCCCACCCGCCACGAGCCCCTTACCTTTGGGCGCCGGCTTCAAAAAAACCTTAGCCGCCGCGTATTTGGCCTCAACTTCATGCGGGATAGTGCCTTCTTTCAGGACCACCACCATCATATTCTTTTTAGCGTCGGCCACGGCTTTTTCCACCGCCTGCGAAACATCCAGCCCCTTGCCGATTCCAACGCCAATCTTGCCTTTTTTATTTCCCAGTCCCACCGTCGCCCGAAAACTGAAACGCCGGCCGCCAGCCACCACGCGCGTGACCCTGGCCATATCTAAAACCTTCTGATCAAATTCAGATTTTTCTCTCTCGTTCCTTCTGCCTCGCTGATTGCCCATTGGTCTGGCCATGTTC
>CAZOGP010000023.1:4279-7026 GCA_964579775.1 uncultured Candidatus Saccharibacteria bacterium
CCTTCTCTGGCGCCATCCGCCAATGATTTCACAATACCATGATATTTATACGATCCCTTATCAAAAACGGCTTCCGCGATTTTCAATTCCAGCGCTTTTTTTGCCAAAGCTAAACCTACTATCTTAGCTTTGGCGGTTTTGGTTTTTTTACCGGAAATTTTTAGCTCCAAATCACTGGCGCTGGCCACCGTTGCTCTCTTGGTGTCGTCTATCAATTGCCCGTAAACATGCAAATTACTGCGAAAAGCACACAGTCGGGGGCGATGGGCGCTGCCTGAAATTTTGGCTCGCACTCGCCGAGCCCGAAATTGTCTTTTTATTCTTTTAATTTTAAGTGATTGCTTCATATTTTTTCCGCGTCGTTCAGCGGCATTAAGCTAAACTTGTTTTTAAGGACGCGGAAATTAAGTTCCGCGTTTATCCGCGGTCTTAAAATCCGCCCTTCACCGCTTTTTTGCCCGCTTTTCTCTTAATAAGTTCTCCTAAATAATGAATCCCCTTGCCTTTATACGGTTCGGGTTTTTTTATTTTCCTGATATTGGCAGCTGTCTGGCCCACCGTTTCTTTATCAACGCCGGAAACAGAAATGATATTTTTTTCCACTTTGAACGTAACGCCCGGCACCGCCTTGAATTCCACAGGGTGGGAAAAGCCCAGATTTAGCACTAGATTATTTCCCTGCAGCGCGACCTTAAAGCCGATACCTTCGATTTCCAATTTTTTTTCAAAACCGTTCTTTACTCCTTCAACCATATTGGCAATTAACATGCGGTACAGCCCCCAAAGCGCGGCGCTGTGTTTAGTTTGTTTAACCACACTAACCAAAAGTTCTTTACCCGTTAATTCCGCCTTAATTTCTCTGACTAATTGCCTTTTTAGCTCCCCCTTTGGCCCCTTGACCATAATTAAATCGCCGTCAATATTAACGATTACGCCCTCGGGAATCAGAATTGGTTGTTTGCCTATCTTGGACATGATTTTATCTATCTTCTATATTAGACTAAAAACGAGGAGGTTAGTTTCAAAACGCTCAAGCCGACGAAACGGGCACGGTGCCCCGCAGCTGCGGGGCGAGCGAGGAGGCTTGGCGAGTAAAATTTTCCTCGCTGGGGAAAATTTTATGCTTTTGAAGCTAATTTCCGAGCGCTCTTTTACCAGATCTCGCACAGTACTTCTCCGCCGATTTTTTTCCTTCTGGCTTCCTTGCCGCTGATAATGCCCTGGGAAGTCGAAACGATCGCCAAACCATACCCCTGCTTAACCGGTTTAAGCTTTATCGCCGGAGCATAAGCGCGCTGACCAGGCCGGCTGATGCGCCTCGCGCCGGAAATAGCGCCGATCCCTTGATTATACCGCAGCCTTATTTCCAGCTTTTCTTTGTTTTTTGATCCCTTTCTTTCAACTTTATCGACAAAACCCTCCGCTTCAAGAATTTTAGCGATCGCCAATTTGACGCCAGAATATGGCGCCTCCACCGTTTCGCGACCGGCCGCTTGAGAATTTTTTATCCTTATTAATAAATCTGCGATTGGATCCATGTTTCAATTTAAAATATAAAAATGAAAATTTAAAAATTTGACTTTCGGCTTTTCATTTTTATTTTTTACTTTTTAAATTTCTCTTACCAGCTTGATTTTTTGATTCCGGGTATCTCTCCCCGATTAGCCATCTCCCGGAAGCAAATCCGGCAAAGATCAAAAGCTCTCATATATCCCCTTTTCCGGCCGCAACGAAAACACCGCCGGGTTTTACGGCTGGAAAACTTCGGTTTCTTTTTTGCTTTGGCGATTTGCGCTTCAGTTGCCATAAATTTCGTTAATTAAACTAACCGTTACTTTTCCGCTGGCCGGCGCCGATCTTTTTTTCTCTTTTTAGCTGATTTTTTCTCCGCTTCAAGGCGCTGACTTATCGGAAATCCCAAGGATTTAAATAATTCCAAACCTTCGGCGGAGTTTTTAGCGCTGGTCGTCACGCAAACTTCCAGGCCAAAAATCGTCTGCACCTGTTCATGGGAGATTTCCGGAAAAATTATCTGCTCTTTTAGTCCGATATTTAAATTCCCCCGGCTGTCCACCGCGCTCAAGGTAATGCCCCGGAAATCCCGAGTCCGGGGTAAAGCTAAACTGATCAACCGGTCCAAAAAATCATACATACGCCTGCCCCGCAAAGAAACCTTGATGCCCACTATCTGGCCTTGCCGGGTTTTAAAAGAGGCAATGGCCTTTTTTGCTTGCGTAAAAACGGTCTTCTGCCCGGCGATCTGGGTTATGTCGTTGGCGATTTCATCGATGACCTTCTGTTCTTGCTTGAATTTGCCGACGCCGGAATTTATCGTCACCTTCAAAATCTTGGGTACTGACATATCGTTTTTGTAACCAAATTTAGCCCGCAACGCGGGAACCGCTTCTTTCAAATATTTTTCCTGCAACCGGCTCGTTTTCATATATTTAAATTTCTTGCTGGCATTTCTTACAAACCCGAAATTTGCCGGCTTCGGTCGCCTTATAACCCAACCGCGCCGCCTGGCCACACTTTGGACAGATTAACTTAACATTGGAAACATGTAAAGGCCTGGGCACCTCAATTATTTGCCCCTTCTCGCCTTGTTTGCGCGCCCGGCGGGATTTTTTGGCCATATTGATATTTTCCACGATCAGCTTTTCGGCTGAACTGAAAACCTGGAGCACTTTGCCTTTTTTGCCCTTGTCTTTCCCCGCTGTTATTAATACTTGGTCATTCTTCTTAAT
>CAZOGP010000023.1:7126-11069 GCA_964579775.1 uncultured Candidatus Saccharibacteria bacterium
CCGTCAACCAAAACCACGGCGTTATCATCAAAGCGGACATAAGAGCCGTCCGGCCGCCGGAACGGATTCCGTTGCCTGATCACAACCGCTTTCACCACTTCACCTTTTTTCACCGCTTTACGGGGTTCGGCCACCTGGACAGAGCAGACGACAACATCACCCAGCTGCGCCCAGCGTTTACGGGTCCCGCCTAAAACCTTAAAACACCTGACGATTTTAGCGCCGCTGTTATCAGCTACTTTTAAAATGGAACGTGGTTGGATCATGGCTTCATTTAAACATTAAAACATTTAAACATCTTAACAAAATACGGAGCTTTCCTATGCTTAAATGTTAAAATGTTAACATGCTAATATGATTTATATTTTCTTCAAAACCACCCAGCATTTATTCTTGCTCATCGGCTTACATTCCTGAATTATCACTTTATCATCCACCTGAAACTCATTTTTTTCGTCGTGCGCGCTGTAACGGGTCGTCACTTTATACTTTTTTTTGTAAAGACTGTGCTCTTTAAGACGCGTCACCGCGACGATCGCCGTCTTTTGCATCTTATTTGAGATGACCACGCCTTTTAATTGTTTTTTGGGCATATTTCAATTTAAAATATAAAAATGAAAATTTAAAATTTGAATTTCGGTTTTTCTTTTTTATTTTTTACTTTTTAAATTTTAAGTATTGTCAGTATCTGCGCTATCTGTCTCTTGATTTCTCCCAGCTCATTCGTCTTTTTCAGTTTTTTGCTCGCCAGATCAAATCTTAAAGAGCGGATTTTCTCCCGATTTTCCTTAAGCATCATCGCCAGCTCTTCTTTGGTTTTTTGCCTTAATTCTTTCGCCTTGACTATCATATTATTTAACTATAAATTTAGTTTTTATCGACAATTTATGCGCTGCCAGCCGAAAAGCTTCCCGCGCGTCTGTTTCGCTTATGCCGTCCATTTCAAACAATATCCGGCCGGGTTTTATCACCGCCACATAATATTCCACCGCTCCCTTGCCGCCGCCCATCGGAGTTTCAGCGCCTTTTTTTGTTACCGGCTTGTCGGGGAAAACGCGTAGCCAAACTTTCCCGCCCCGTTTTATGTATCGGGTCATAGCGCGTCGGGCTGCTTCGATCTGCCGTCCGGTCATCCAGCAAGTTTCCATTGCTTTCAAACCGAAAGCGCCAAAAGCCACCTCGTTGCCGCCTTTGGACCGGCCGCCTGAATTGCCTTTCTGCCACTTGCGATGTTTTACTTTCTTAGGATTCATTGTTTCATTTAAACAAATTAGCAATTAAACAATTCAACAAAATGCGAAATGCGTGATTTCCTTATGTTTAATTGTTAAGTTGTTTGTATGTTAAATTGAGCTACTTCTTCTCTTCTTTCTTTTTATTAACTTCTTCTTTCTTATAAACCCAAACCTTAATGCCGATCGTGCCGTAAGTCGTGAAAGCCGTCACCTGCGCAAAATCAATGTCTGCCCGCATCGTCTGCAAAGGAATGCTGCCTTTTTTCAGCCACTCGCGCCGGGCAATTTCGTTCCCGTCAAGCCGACCGCCCATCATAATTTTCACTCCCCGCACATCGCGCGATTGAGCGACCCGCTCAATTGTCTGCCTCAGCACACGCCTGAAAGGAATGCGTTTTTCGATCTGTTCGGCTATGCCTTGGGCTATAACCGCCGCCCTAATCTCAGCATCCTTAACTTCTTCAACCGCTAAACGCAAATCCATTTTAAGGGGTTTTTTTAACTTCCGGAACAGCATTGACTTAACTTCTTTTTTTAAATCCTCAATACCCGATCCCCCTCGGCCGATGATCAGACCGGGTCGGGCCGCTTGAATTATGACTTCGACAAAATTAGCGGAACGCTCGATCTCAATCCGGTCCACGCCGGCTTTAACTAATTTAGCCGTCAAAAAATTCCGGATCAGATAATCCTCTTTCAAAAGCTCCTGGAATTGTTTAGTTGTGAACCAGTGTGACTTCCAATTCTGGGTGCCGCCCAAACGGAACGCGACTGGATTGACTTTTTGCCCCATAGTTTATATTTAAATTGATTTCCTTCTGAATACTCTCTTAAGATTGCCTAGGGTCTGGCGCGAAAAATGTCTTTTTTTAGACTCGCTGGAGGCGCCGTACGGTTTGGCCGACTGCACGCCTTCGGGCTGGCCTTCCTTGGCCAACGGCTCTAATCTTTTTTCTTTCTCTTTAGTTTCCGGCAAAGCCTCATCCGCCTTTAAAATCTCTATTTTTTCCGCCGCTCTTTTCTTGCCGCTCCCCGGCTTTATTTCAGCCAAAACCAGAATTACCGAGCAGGTTCTTTTCCGGATGGCGCTTGCCCTTCCCATGGCGCGAGGCAACCAGCGTTTTAGTGTCGCGCCCGCTTCAACCACGATCTTTTCCACGAATAAATTACTTTCTTCAATTTCAAAATTATGTTTGGCGTTGGCCACGGCGGATTTCACCAATTTCAAAATCAAGGGCGCTGGCTTTTTTACTAAAAAAGCCAGCTGAGCCTGGGCTCGCTTAACGCTCATACCTTTAATGAGATTCGCCGTCAATCTGACTTTGCGCGGCGCCATTCTTAAATTGTTTAAACTATCTTTAATCTCCATAATCTTTCCTTATTATTTCCATAAGTGCCTATTTTTTCTCCGCTGCCGGGGCGGCTACCGCCGGAGCCGCTGCCGCGGCCATGGCTTTTTGCTGTTCCAGCTCTCTTTGCATCCGACCGCCGTGTTTAACGAATTTCCTGGTTTGGGCGAACTCACCAAGCTTGTGGCCAACCATCTCTTCCGTAATAAAAACCGGGATGTGCTCGCGGCCGTTGTGCACGCCAAAAGTAAAACCAACCATTTCCGGCGCAATAGCGCAAGTGCGCGACCAAGTTTTGATAATCACTTTATCACCCGGCTTTAAATTAGCTATCTTTTTCAAGAGCCTGGGATCAACATAGGGACCTTTCTTTAACGATCTTGACATTTTTACTCTACTAATTACGAATTTATACAAATATACCAATTACGAATTATTTGTATATTTGTAAGTCATTTGTATTTCGTAGCCAATCAGTTATTTCCTTCTTTGTAGGATAAATCTCCGACTCGGTTTTTTCTTTAACCTGGTCTTCACGCCCCGCGCCTGCTTGCCCCAAGGGGTCTTAGGACCGCGCCGTAAACCGATTGGCGCGCGTCCTTCGCCGCCGCCGTGCGGATGGTCGACCGGATTCATGGCCGAACCGCGGACGGTCGGACGGACGCCCAGCCACCGGGAGCGGCCCGCTTTGCTTAAAATCTTATTGCCAAATTCCGAATTGCTGACCTGGCCGATGGTCGCCAAACTTTCCATCACGATCATTCTGACCTCACCGGAGGGCATCTTTAATTGAGCATACTTTCCTTCCGTCGACAAGACTTGCGCGAAAGAGCCGGCCGAGCGCACTAAAACGCCCCCGCTCCCCGGCCGCATCTCAATATCGTGGATCTGCGTGCCGACCGGGATTTTACTCAAGGGCAAACGGTTCCCAATTTTAAACTCCGCGCCGTCTCCGCTCATCACCTGATCGCCGACTTTGAGGCCTTCCGGCGCGATAATATAGCGCTTGGCGCCGTCCTGATAATTCAACAAGCTGATGAAACAATTGCGGTTTGGATCGTATTCAATGGCCACCACTTTAGCCGGAATGCCGAATTTATCGCGCCGAAAGTCTATCTGGCGGTAAAGCTTCTTATGGCCGCCGCCCTTGTGGCGAACCGTAATTTCGCCGCCACCCCGGCCGTTGGAACGAAAATAAAAACCCGTCAGCTTTTTGGCTGGCCGATTTTTACTTAAGTCCGCCTTAACGCGAATCAATTGGCGAACTCCGGGACTGGTTGGATTAGATTTCTTCAACATATCTTTGGAGTAATCGCGAATATACTAATTCACGCAAATATACGAATAAGTTTAACTCAC
>CAZOGP010000024.1:0-10741 GCA_964579775.1 uncultured Candidatus Saccharibacteria bacterium
GTTCTTCTCGTTGTTTCTGACTCTTTAACTAAACTCTGGTTCAGTTAGAAAGGAGACGAAAAATGGGATCCAGCAGATATTGCCTAAACTGTGGTTTTATTTTCTTCGGTCAGCGAACGGGCAAATGCCCAAATTGCGATCAGAGCGCCCTGACAGAAGAAGACAGGTTTTATCCCATAAGCCCAGACGACATCCGCCGTTTTGAGGAATTCGACCGAAAGGGCAGAGAGGTTGTTCTGCCTCGCATCAGAAACAAAAACATCGCCTTGATCCAGGCTTCCCCCAAAGGAAAAGGTAAATGGGTCAGCCTTTCGGTTTTGGGCGCTCATGTCACCTATGCCGATTATGGCCAAGGACCGGAAGTCATCGTCGCCATAAAAAACAATGACGGTTTCGGTCTGGCGGACTTCCCGGAAAAGATCATGCTAGAGGCTGTCAAAATAGCAGCCGATATCATGGCAGAACAATAGCCCCCCCCTGAGCCCTGCGCGTTTCGATCAAGCGCGGGGCTTTTTATTTAACCAAGGTAATTTTCTCCAACATACTGGAATACTGGAGTAAAAATAAAAATCCCCAACGGTTAATCTTGTTGAGGATTTATTTTTGGACAGAGAGCGGATCCGGGAATTGAACCCGACTGACGGTGAACCAATGCCGAGAACACCAACTAGGAGAGGAAAGGCCTAGTAGAGGACGCCGGGGTGTAGCGCCAAACACTGGGTCGTCGGATGGGTTATGGGCCCATAGGAGGAAGCCAAACCTCCATTTTCTTAATCCGCTCTCCGTTTTAAAGTGCTGTCTTAATAATCTTTTTTATCTCTTCGCGAACGATAATTCTATCGTCCCAATGAATTTTTTTGTTGCCCTCCATGTAAGTTTGTTCGGTGCCTTTGCCTAATACCAAAATTATATCACCCGCTTGCGCTAAAGACAATGCTTTGGCGATCGCCTGCCGACGGTCCAAAATAACGTCGGTTTTAGCTTTATCGCAACCGGCTAAAATTTCAGTAGCAATCGCCAACGGGTCTTCATCGTAAGGGTCTTCATTCGTGATGAAGAGCTGGTCCGAATACTGCGAGGCGATTCTGCCAAGCTCCGGCCGTTTCCATTTATCGCGCCCTCCCCCGGCTGAACCAAAAACGGAAATGATTTTAGTGCGAGACCCGCCTTCGCCAAGGCCACGGTGGGCAGCCAAGTTTTTAAATAAATTAAAAACTTGGCTGAACGAATCCGGCGTATGCGCCAGGTCCACCACCACCGTAAAATCCTGCCCTTCATTAATAATTTCCAGTCGCCCCGGGACGACATTTATTTTCCCCAGCGCCCGGCTGGCATCTTCTAAATTTACCCCGCACGCCTGCCCAACAGCCACCGCCGCCGCGCAATTATATACATTGAATTCGCCGAGCAACTTAGTTTTGAATTTTACCCCGCCAATCTCAAACTCCGAGCCCGTTGCCTCTAGCTTGGCACTGGAAATTTGTAAAGCTTCAAAATCCCTCCCCACCTCCCTTTTATAAAGGGAGGTGTCTCCCTCCTTTGAAAAAGGAGGAGTGGGGTGGATTTCTCCCTCTCCTTTTGAAGGAGAGGGAGGGGGTGAGGTTAAAAATCCGTACCCGTATTTTTTTCCCACCGAATACCCCAAAAACCACTCTGCGTTCTCATCGTCTAAATTATAGACCCCAAAACTATCTTTATTTTTGGCCGCGGCGGCAAATAATTTTAATTTAGCTGCCCGGTAATTCTCGAACCCGCCGTGCGCTTCCAAGTGCTCGGACGCCAAATTCGTGAACACCGCGCCCGCCCAATCAATGAACTGATGCCGGGATTGTTTGATGCCCTCGCTCGTCACTTCAACAATGGCGTACTCGCAGCCGTTCTTCACCATCCGCGCCAGCGTCTTTTGGATAAAAAACCGGCCAGGCATGGTCATATGGAACGGATTCATCACCTCGTTTTTCCCATCGTTTATTGTCAACGACGAAATCCAGCCAACACGAGTTTTCCCCTCCTTTGTAAAAGGAGGGTTAGGAAGGATTTCTCCCTCTCCTTTTGAAGGAGAGGGTTGGGGTGAGGTTATTTCTTCCCCTCTTAAATTAAGAGGGGGTTGGGGGGAGTTATCACCTTTTGCGTTTTCTAAAACCTTACCCGCCAACATCACCACCGTTGATTTCCCCTTCGTCCCCGTCACGCCGATAACTTTTAATTTCCGGCTTGGAAAACCATAAACCAACGCCCCCAACAGCGCCAGTTTAAAGTGATAAATGCTTAACAACCAATTAGGAATAAGTTTTTTAAGTAATTTTTTCATTCTTTATTTGCTATTTAAAAACAAAAATCAATTTTATGATAGCAGTTACAAAACAAATAGCGCCTGGTACTAAAAATATAGATCTTGTTAAATTCGATAAAATTTTCCCTCGCCTTAAAGAAACCTCTATCTCTTCAAGGGGATAATTATTTATTGTTTTATATAAGCAATAAAAATAGGGTTTATCGCAAATAGTCTAATCAACCTATATAAAATAAGGAAAGAAATGGCAAATAAAAACCATCTTCCAGAAAATATTAATTTATCCTTATTTAACCTACCGAGCATTTCTGAAAATGATAGAATAGTAATCGACAAGGTAAACAATAAAACAGAAGAAGCGATGATTTTATCTACCATTGAATTAACGCTTTCTTCAAAATATTTTAAAAACTCAAATTCTTTGTCTTCCATTTTTTTATATTAACTTTAAACTTATATACCTCCCTATACAATTTTCTGTCATTCCCGCCCCGTATCAAGTGCGGGGTAAACTCCGGCGGGAATCCGGGCCCAAATTCTCGAACTTGGATCCCGGGCTTGACCCGGGATGACAAAAAAGCAGGCTATCTCTTAAGCTTTTGCACTAACCGATACAAAAAATACCACGGCTTATTTAACTAATAATCATAGTAGTCAACATAATTTACCTCCCTGCCGCTGGCGATATTTTATTTCTATAAAGATTGATTAAATAAGTCCTTATAAATTTTTGAACCGCCGCCAGGGTTTCCTTTCGCAATTTTGGATTACTTTCCGCCACCCATTTAGCAAAATTATAAAGCTCACGATTATCAACCTTGAGCCATCTCCTGTTTGAAAACAAAAAAACAAAAAGAGTCGTCATAGCGATTCTTTTATTGCCGTTCTGAAAAGGATGATTTTTAATCATTAAATAAAACAACATCGCGGCCTTCTCAATCAACCCTTTGTACAAATTTTTATTTCCAAAGGTTTGAAACGGTACAGCCAAACAGCTTTCTAGAACATTCGGGTAGCGCGAACTAAAATCAGGAATTTTTTCATCCCAGGTCATACCTTCCCTTGCTAACCGAAAAGCGATGTATTCAATTCCGGCTACTGATATTTTTTTCATTCCGCACCTAATAATTTTAAAGTCTCTCCGTATTCAGCAACTACTTTGGTAACGCTTTCATTAATGCTACGCTTATCCGCTTCGCTCAACTCTTGACCCGATAAAAATGGCAGATCTTTTTTGGAGATAACAAAATTACGCCCGATTTTCTGAGCTTTTATCTCGCCGGACTTTATTTTTTTAAATACTGCGATGCGGCTGATGCCAAGTAGTTTGGCCATTTCAATTGTTGATAAAAATTCTTTGCTCATACGCCCATTTTAGGCTATGTTAACTAATAAGTCAACAGTTAACATATGTTAACTAAATTAGCTCTATCTCCTAAACTTTTGCACCAATCGATATAAAAAATACCATAGTTTGTTTAACGGATAATCCCAATAGCCGACATAATTCACTTCTTGCCCGCCAAAGCCGCGCTTAAAGCGGGTGAAGCCTTCCCAGGATTTACCGCGTTTGTCTAAAGTGTGTTCGTTAACGATGCCCCAAAAATCATATTCGCTGCAACCTTGCTGCTTGGCATATTTTATCTGCTCCCACTGCAACAAATGCGGCGCCATTACTTCGCGATGTTCGCTACTCGTGGCACCGTGCAGATAAGTCGCACGATTACCGAATAGAACCACAATATTAGCCGCGATAATTTTATTTTCATATTCGGCGATGAAAAGTACGCTCTCAAAATCCCTCCCAACCTCCCTTTTATAAAGGGAGGAGTCTCCCTCCTTTTTAAAGGAGGGTTGGGGTGGATTTATTTCCAGCTGTTTCCGGTAATATTCTTTCGGGTGATGTTTTATCCCCTTCCGCTCGGCCGTGCCTTCGCTCACCAGCCGATAAAATTCTTCAAAATATTGTTCAAAATTCGTGACGTCAGACATCACGAATTTTACCTGCACGCCTTTGCGCTCGGCCAAACGGATATTATACCGCCATTTTTCGTGCATCTGCGCGAGCAGTTCGTCTTCGGATTTGGTAATATCTAAAACCTGGGTCTGTGACGGCTCAATGTCGTAGGGTAATTGAAAAAAGCCGAGTTCTTTTAGCCCCTTTTTTGTCATCCCGCACTTGATGCGGGATCTAGGCCTGGATTCCGGGTCAAGCCCGGAATGACAATCGAAAGCCATCCACTCCGGCCCCAGCCGAAAAAAGATCACATTTTCCCCCGCCGCCTTTTTTACTTCTGCAATCAACCCTTCGACTCGCTTCGCTTCGCTCAGGGAATAATCTTCTTTGTTGTTTATCGCCTGAGCTTGTCGAAGGCTAAATACCGGACCACGGGGTGCGTACCAATAAAATTTATTCACGCCCGGCAATTTATTCTCAATAAATTGCGCCGCCCACCCCATCTTGTCGTCCTGAACTTGCTTCAGGACCTCTGAATTAGATCCCGAAATAAATTCGGGATGACAATTTGAGAGCCTAAAAATCTTTCGTCCAAATTTTTCCTGAAACTCGCCCCATTCCCAGGACTGCAAAAAAGAACCCTGATTCTCCAAGATAAATTTATTCCAAGATTGTTTATTTATATCCATCACAAACTTTATTCTTTTCTTCTGTCATTCCCGCGAAAGTCGCAGATCCTGATGCAAGAAGGGCGGGAATCCAGGGGCTGGATCCCGAGCTCCCGCCTCGCCGAAGACGGCGAGTCGAGGCGGGAGCTCGGGATGACACTGCTGTGTCATTTTTTACCTAATCTCTTTAATGCTTCCCTCACTCTGTTTTCCATCCCTTTAACGGTCTCGGGCACTTGCTTTAGCGCCTCCCTCGCTTCATAGACCTTATATCCCAGCGCCACCAGCGCGTCAATAATTTCAATGTCATCGGCCACGCGGAACTTATCGCCGCTCCCCTTGGATAATTTTTTCACTTTGGACTTTAATTCAATCACGATCTTTTGCGCCACTTTTTTGCCGATGCCCGAAACACGGGAAAGTATGGTTTCATCGCCCAGCACAATGGCCTCCTGCAAATCTTCCACCGAGGCAACCGATAAAATACCCGAGGCGGTTTTTGGTCCAATGCCGGAGATTGTGATCAGCAGCTCGAACATCTCTATCTCGTCATGCGTCAAAAAACCGAACAAGTCCCAGCCGGTTTCTTTCACGGAAAGGTATGTAAATAATTTTACAAACTCGCCAATCTGTGGTATTTTGGAGAGTGTTTTCTCTCCGCACCAAACTTTATAGCCAACACCGTTGACCTCTAAAATTATGTGCTTTTCCGCGCGCAAAGTGATTTTGCCTTCAAGAGAAGAAATCATGATTCTTAATTTTATGACGTCCGACGTCCAAAAATTAAAATGCGTTAATATTCGGGACGTCGGACGTCAAAGCATTAATTTCATCTTACTCTAAGCTTTTCTATTTTTCAATCACCATGCCCCAATTCAAACTCGTCGCCCCATTCAAGCCCACCGGCGACCAACCGCAAGCCATTGATAAGTTGGTTAAAAATCTAGAAGCCGGCGCCAGGCACCAGGTGCTTTTGGGCGTGACCGGCAGCGGTAAAACCTTCACCATGGCCAATGTTATTGAGCGCACGCAAAAGCCCACGTTGATAATTTCCCACAATAAAACTCTGGCCGCGCAATTATACCAGGAATTCAAGGAATTTTTTCCGCAAAACAGCGTGAATTATTTTGTATCATATTATGACTACTACCAGCCCGAAGCCTATATCCCCACCACCGATACCTACATTGATAAGGACGCCAAGATCAATGAAGAGCTGGACCGCCTGCGCCATTCGTCCATCCAAAATTTACTGGACCGAAACGATACCATTATCGTGGCCTCGGTTTCCTGCATCTATAACATCGGCTTGCCAAGCGACTATCTGAATTTGAGCGTTGAAGCGCGAGCCGGTCAAATTATCTCTCGGCAGGCGCTCTTACGCCAGCTCACGGCTTTACAATACGTTCGCCAAGACATCAATTTTGGCCGCGGGTCTTTCCGCGTGCGCGGGGAAACCGTGGAGATCTGGCCGGCCACAGGCGAGAAGATCGTCCGTTTGGAATTAAAAGGCAATATTATCTCATCCGTTTTTGTCAGACAAACGCAAACGACTCGAGACCTCTTTGTCAAACGAGAAACCGAAGTTAGATCGCAGCGGCTTTATCCGGCCAAATTCTGGGTGGCGCCGCAAGACAAATTAAAATTGGCGATGGCCAATATCCGATTGGAATTGGACGCCCAGCTGAAAAAACTAAAAAAACAAGGCAAACTCCTGGACGGGGAGCGCTTGCGCCGCCGGACAAATTACGACCTGGAAATGATGCGGGAAGTCGGCTACTGCCATGGCATTGAAAATTATTCCCGGCATTTGGAGTTCCGCCAATCTGGAACCGCGCCGTTTACCTTGCTGGACTACTTTGCTGCGACATCCGAATCGCAAGGTGTCAGGTACTCTAAGCCCAAAGTACCTGACACCTTTTTAACCATCATTGATGAATCCCATATGACTCTTCCCCAAATAGGCGCGATGTATGAGGGTGACAAGGCCAGAAAACAGACGCTCATTGATTTTGGCTTCCGCCTGCCCTCAGCCTTGGACAACCGGCCGCTGAAATTCAAAGAATTCGAGCAAAAAGTCGGGTCCGTAATCTATACTTCCGCCACGCCGGGGAGATATGAGATGGGAAAAACAGCTTCCCAATTATTGCCTGAGCGGAGCGCCGCAGGCGCGCAGTCGAAGGCCACAATAACAAACCCTTCGACTCGCTCCGCTCGCTCAGGGAATAAGTATATCGTTGAACAGCTCATCCGCCCGACAGGGCTCTTGGACCCGCAAATCGACGTCCGGCCCAGCCAGAATCAGATTCCCGACCTCATCAAAGAAATAAAAAAACGCGTGGCTAAAAAGCAACGGGTCTTAGTCACAACCCTGACAAAACGCATGGCCGAAGACCTGGCCGAATTTTTGACGGAAGCCAAAATAAAGACCCAATATTTACATTCTGAAATTAAAACGCTGGAGCGCCCCGATATTTTGAAAAAATTGCGTGAAGGCCACTATGACGTGCTGGTTGGCATCAACCTGCTGCGCGAAGGCTTAGACTTACCCGAGGTCTCGTTCGTGGCGATCTTGGACGCGGACAAAGAAGGGTTTTTGCGCAACGCCACGACCTTAATCCAGACCATCGGCCGCGCTTCCCGCCACCTTGAGGGACAAGCCATAATGTACGCTGACAAATTAACCGCTTCCATGAAACAAGCCATTGACGAAACTAACCGCCGCCGAGAATATCAGGAAGATTATAATAAAAAACATGGATTAAAACCGCAAGCCATCCGAAAAGAGATCCGCGGCAATATCACGGAAGCCAAAGAGCCCAAAAAGCTGCCCCAGACCCAAAAGGAATATCTGCGCGAATATCTGAAAGAACTGCAGTTTAAAATGGACCTGACCATTCGCAATTTGCAATTTGACGAAGCGATGAAGCTAAAAAATGAGATTGATAAACTGAAAAAGCTTTACAAAAAATAGAGTATCTGCTACACTATTGTCATGCTGAATTTATTTCAGCATCTATTTTTAAAGATCCCGAAACAAGTTCGGGATGACGAATAAAAATCATGCCTACCAAAGAATCAGCCAAAAAGGAACTGCGCAAGGCGAAAAAACGCCGCGTTTTAAATTTGCAGCGGCAAAAAATAATGAAAAACGCGCTCAAAAACATCAAGAAATTGATCTTAGCCGGGAAAAAGGACGAGGCTAAAAAACTGCTCTCGGTTACATATCAGGCCATTGATAAAGCGGCCAAGCGGGGCGTTATCAAAAAGAACGCGGCCGCCCGAAAAAAATCCCGCCTAATGAAATCGCTGAATAAATAATTTTGTAGATCCGGATAAAAAAACCGCCCCCTCGACTACTCTCAGGGCGGTTTTAGTTTATCTGTCATTCCCGCGAAAGTCGCAGATCCTGATGCAAGAAGGGCGGGAATCCAGGGCCTGGATCCCCCCGTATCAAGTACGGGGCAGGCTTAGTCAAGCCCGGGATGACAATTGCGGGCTATCCCGTAATTTCCCCCACTACCAAATCTAGCGCTACTTGCGACTCAATGCGGCTGGTTTTTGAGGCAATGTCTAATTCCAATAGCCGTTCATATATTTTTTTGAGCGCCGACAAAGTAAAGCCCCGGCTCTGCTCAAAGCTTTTGCGCAAGACGAACGGGTGCAATTTTATGGTCTTGGCCAACATTTGAAATTGCGCGCCACGTTCAATTTCGCTTTTTACCAACAGCAGATTCCTAAATTGATAAACCAGCATAGACAACAGATAGGTTTCGGACTCCCCTTGGGCCAGATGCCGGTGCAGCAGCGACAGCGCCTCCTGCTTGTTGCGATTGGCCAAGGCATCGATGGTCTTGAAAATATCACTCGCCATTTTCGCTTTAATCATCTCCTCCACCATTTTTTCATCAATTATTTTGCCATTAGCAAAAGCCGCTAATTTATCTATTTCATTTTTCATCCGCCACAGATCCGCGCCCACATACGCGGCCAGCTTTCTAATGGCTAGCGAGTCAATTTTAGCGTCGGCTGATTCAGTTTCCTTTTTTATCCAAGCTTCCAATCTGGCGCCAATTAAATAATCAAACTCTTCAACTTTTACGGTTTTGCCCGCCTTCGCCAAGGCTCCGGTGGGCAGGCCCGTTAACGCCTTAAATAATTCCTGGTTGTTTTTCAAGGCATATTTTTGCTTGCTCCGCTTGTCCTCGGCCAATGCCAGCTCCTGCGCCACTACTAAAAAACTTTCCTGCGTTCTCAAAATATCGCCCTTTTTTAGATATTCTATAAAAATCTCCTGAACATCTTTCCCCGCGCCAAATAGATCATCCGCTATCGCCAATTTCTTTTCCGCGAACATGGACGAGGAATCCAAAAAATTCTTGAGCTTATCAAGCGCCTCCGGCTCGCCAAAATCAAACCGACCAAAATTCAGCCCGCTTTTATGCTTGGCTTGATAGCCTTCAATCACCGAATTGACTTTTTGGCGTATTCTGAACGAATCCGCGCCGTAGAAAAAAAATACCATACCTATTTTATTTATATGTAACAGCCTGGTTGGGCTGGACTATCTCAACCCAAATCTGCCCGGGCATAAATTTTATTTCCTGCCCCGCGCTATCGTAAAAAAATAATTTACTCGTTTGATCGGCCGCGGTCTTTTTCCAGGTGCCGATGATCTCTTCGCCATTGCGATAAACACGCGCTTTGCCCGAGCCCTCAATATCAACGTCGTTATACTGACCCTCTATCTGCCGCGACGCCGCGAACATTATTGCCACGTTCTTGGCCTCAACTTGTTTCCCGGTATTTTTATCTATTTCTTTAGTGCCCCCGCGCCACCGCCAATAGGAATTATCTTCGGGATCGTAAACATATTTTACCGCGAAAGAGCCCGGAAAACCAATAGATAAAGTCGCGGTAGTTGTGGCACTAGTTTTTATATCCTCTGCCAAATGCAAATAGCCATCAAATTTTCCTGACAAACGATAACCCATTTTTCCAGCGGCTTCATATAAACGCGCACCGGAAGTAAAGCCGTTGTGGGGCGAAGCGATACCAGACTTACGAAAATAAGCGTTATAGGGATTAGCTAAAGCGTCAATGTTATTTATCACGCCTTTGGCCAGCTCATCCAAGGCGAAGTGTGAGCCGCCCCAGTAGGCAAAAATGGCGTCCAGGCCCCGCGCCAGCGGGATAAAATCATCACGGGACGAGCGGACCGAGCCGATCTCTTTGGGAGTATTGCAAACATAAACCGCCATAAAACGCGTCATGCTGTCCGTGATGACCGGCATATTAAAAACCAGGTCCGCTTCGGATAAACCGGACAATGGCCGCGTCACAGCGTCCCCGGCCAGCATCACGGCCATGGGGCGGCGCCGGGCGTTGACACAAGCTAAACCGCTAATGGGACTGACCGCTAAAGTTGGCTTTGGACTCGCGGCTGGATTACCGTTATTATTCGCCGAACCACCAATATTAATCACGCCGCCATTCTTTTGAGCAACAACATAACCGCCGATGCTAAGGAGTATTATTAATAAAATTATGGGTAAGTATTTTTTCATAAACTACTACTAATTACGGATTGTATGCCAACTACGAACAGATTTAACTCCTCCCAGCCTCCTCTTTAGAAAAAGAGGAGGAGTTCCCTCTCTTTTATGAAAGAGAGGGTTGGGGTGAGTTATACTCATTCGTAATTAAGATGATATTCGTAATTGGTAGTAATAAAAAACTTTATTTAAACATCCAATCTCCCTAAACCACCCCAATTCTCCCCTGCCTCAACATCCACCTTCAGCGGCACGGCCAGCTGATAAA
>CAZOGP010000025.1:0-4185 GCA_964579775.1 uncultured Candidatus Saccharibacteria bacterium
AATTTTAACCCCCTTAATCCCCCTTTGCGTAAGGGGGAAGAATTCTCTCTTTACTAAAGCAAGGAGATAATATACCATTGATTAAAGATTTTAGGGGGAGTTTTTTAAAAATTATATCGTTATTTTATATAAGGAGGATAGTATGGAACCGATAAAGCCGATGGATATCATAAAGCAGAATGAGCTGGCGGATGAAGTGTTAAGACTGACGAATCAAGAACAGCAAAAGCGGATGCTCCTGGATTGTTTTAATCTGTTTAGAACCAAGGACGTAAGATGGATGGCGCTCTCTCATATTAACTTGGAAGGCGAATTGGAAGATAAAGAGAAAGAGTTAAAGAGATTGCTGCAGGACCCTGACGGCAGGAAGAACGTCGTTTCTCTGGTTATTGTTGAGGAGCTAGGAGAGTTGTTGAGGAATTGCCTGTGTAGCTTGACCAGCCCGGAATTCAAGCGTTTGCTGTATGTTTACGTTGCGGAAGTCCACGAGTTCAACCGGCTGATAAGAGAGGCTGGCGGACGGACGGTCGTGCCGTATGAAATTGATTAAGGCGCTATGTGCTATTTTTTGGACGGCGTTGGGAAAAAACCGGCGCCGTTTTTTATTTTTTAAATCTCCCCTAACCCCTCCTAAAGGAGGGGAAAATAAATCTAACAAAAAAGCGCGAACAAAAATGCTGCGCTTGGCGGATAAGCTTTTAACGACTTTGACGCTCCCCTGCTCTGACTTCTCGACTCGCTACGCTCGCTTGAAGAATAACGGAGGAAGTGTTTATAAGAGTCGGGGCAGGTCATTATTTGTTGTCCTTGCAGCCGCATTGGCAACCGGGCTCGCACTGGCAGCATTCCTTGCAGAGTTCCGGGTCGCAGGAACACTGGTTTTT
This sequence comes from uncultured Candidatus Saccharibacteria bacterium, assembly GCA_964579775.1. Lineage (GTDB taxonomy): Bacteria > Patescibacteriota > Minisyncoccia > Portnoybacterales > GWB1-42-6 > UBA8475. Next base: position 885 of record CAZOGP010000025.1, read on the forward strand.
CGCGTCCAGGGGTTCGCCGCATTGGCATTGTTGTTCGCTAGCCATGGTTTTGGCGATTAAAGATTATTTTTTTAACCTCACCCTCCCCTCTCCTTCAAAAGGAGAGGGTAATTTTGTTCATATCCCCATAATACCGCCAGCGGGTTTTGGGGTCAAATAATTGGCCGGGTCTTGAAAAACCGGCAAGGGTGTGTAAAAATAGTAAAATCGTGATTTAAGGTTCGTTCTTTGTTATCCAAGAGCTTCTAAATGTTGTCTTTTTTGCCAAGAAAGGAGGGGCGGTATGAGAAGATACGAGGCGACGGCGGTTGTCGGACCAAAAACAGCGGGCTTTAGCTGGCCGGTCTATCGGTACAGCGGAGCACGGGCTCCACGCCTTTTTTATTTTCAGATAAATAGATAAATAATTTTTTATTCTCATGTTCTCAAGAATATCAGAATAGCGGGTACGATTTGGCGGTATAAAAACAGGGAGCCGATGGCGGCTCCCGTGGGTTGCGGTTTTATGTTGCGTAGCGGCGCCGATGATAGCGGCGCTTAGGCGACCAAAGGTAACAGACTAAAAGTATCCAAATAAGGAACAGAACGAACTGCATGGTGCCGCCGATATAGACGGCAACGCCGACGAGTAAAAAATTCTGCCAGAAGCCTTTGGGTTCAAAGACGAAATTAGCCAGCAGATAGCCTTCCAGGGGGCCGAAACAAAGAACAGTCAGTCCGATAAAACCCAGGAAACGCCCCAGAGTATCTTTAATTTTTTTCATCCTTCTCCCCTCCTCGGTTTTTATTTGATTGATTTTTTTGGTAAAGAGTGATTTAAATATAGCGTTTTTTAATAAGATTGTCCAGAAACTAAAAACTCCCCGCCAATGCCAGGGAGCTTTTAATATACTTTACACTTGGGTCTGGGCAGGGAAACTACATTTCTTTCGCGGCCATCATCTTGCCACCAAAGATAAGCATATAAATAGCGGACAGGCCGACTAGGTCATAGATGACGTTGGTTAAGGTTCCTTCGCCAAAAATAGCGGTGACGAGGTTAAAGTCGGCCACGCCTAGCAGTCCCCAGTTCAGGCCGCCAATGACGACCAGTATAAAAGTGATCCAGTTGAGGATTTTCATATATTTATTAAAATCATTAAAATTTAAGTTTCTTAACGAAACCCTGACCTTTATTAGTACAGTGAGCGATTAAAAATTTGGTTAGGTATTACCATATATTTTAATAATATCACGGGCTGGTTTGGCGTCAAAGGGTTTTTTATTGGGCTAAATATAACAACGGGCTTAACGGGCCGCCCAAAGGCGTTGGATAGCCGTAGCGATTATTTTTAAGGTAAATATAATAGAGGGTTAAGATCACCGCCTAGCGGTAGAGGGCCATAATATCTTTGATCGAAAGAAAACGTGTTGGTGGCATAAACAGAAAAATGTAGATGTGAACCAGTAGAGTTACCGGTTGAGCCCATATAACCGATAATATCGCCAGCTTTAACTTGTTGACCAATACTTACGCTTTGCGCGGAAAGGTGGGCATAAAGAGTGACTAAACCATTATTGTGTTTTACCGTTACATATTTGCCGTAAGCAACCGAGTGCCAAATCTTTTTGGTATCATAGTAGCCAAGGTAGCTGACTCCGGTTACTGTGCCATCTCTTGCGGCGCGAATTGAATCCCCTGTTTCTCCGTCAATATCAATACCATTATGATATCCTCCTTGTTTATTATCGCATAATTGATTGTAATATGTTCTTCGCGCAAATGCAGTATGTAAGCATCCGTAATTTTGGGTTAAAACATTTATGTTCCCAGCGGGCCAAAGAAGAGAACCCTTTCCGGCCGTAATAGAATTTTGATTTATAGCGAGTCGCAGTTTTTCTTCTGCTATATAAATCTCTTTTTCAATTTGATCTCTTTGTTTCTGTACATCAGTTAGAGATGCCTGATAGATTTTTTCCTGATTCTTGCTGGTGGCCAGCAAGTCCTTTTGGTCATCCCTTTGCGAATCCAGCACTTGGGTTTGGCCGTGCAGTTGGGTCCGCAAATTTTCCAGCGCCGCTTTTTGGCTTTCAGATTGCGCCTTTTGTTCTTCCATTTGGCCCTTCAATTCTTTTATTGACTCTAATTTTTTTTGGAGACCGTTTTGCAAATTGCTCACATATTGGGCCTGGTTCAGGATATCGGAAAAATTACCGGTGCCCAAAATAAGCTCTATCGCCCCGACCTGGTCATATTCGTTCAAGGCCTGGATGGTTTGGCTTAAGTTATTTTTTTGTTTCTCCAGCGCCACGTTTTGGGTCGTGATATCGCTGTCCAAGCCTTGGATCTTGAGGTTAGCCTGGGATATTTTTGTCTGGGTCAGGCGGACCTCCGCTTCCAGTTTTTTTATCTGCGCCTCCATCTTGGCAATGGCGTTCTTTAAGGTGTTACTTTGGGTCTGGGTGCTTTTCACCAGGCTTTGATACTCGGCGATCTGCTTTTCCAGCTCCTGGATCTGGGTCTGCTTTTGGTTGATCTCATTCTGCAGGTCGCCTGTGCTGTCAGCATAGATAAAAGCCGGCTGGCCAAGCAGCAATATAAAAATAACGATAAATATTAGCGGATTTCTAGGCATCTTTTAGTTTGTCATTCCGAGTCGCCAACAGGCGGCGAGGAATCTCTCGGCTTGTCCGAGACGGGTCCCGCATTCGCGGGAGATCCCTCGCTGTGTTCGGGATGACAAATAAAATAATTAGTCATTCCGAGCCCGCCGTGGCGGGGGAGGAATCTCTCGCTCGCCTCGCTGAAGCGATAGCGAAACGGGCGTATGCGAGACCACGCAACGCGCATTCGTGCGAGATCCCTCACGGAGTTTATACTGAGCGAAGCGAATGTGTTCGGGATGACAAGGTAGAACGTTACTTAAATTATTAGTTCTTTGAATTCCGGATTTTTATTTTTTATTAAATCAATCCTCTTTTTTCTTGTCCAGGCTTTTATCCTTTTTTCCGCTTCTATCGCATTCCTGGGGTTGGAAAATACTTCATAAAATACCAGTTTATCTATGTTGTATTTTTGGGTAAACCCTTTAACCAGTTTATTTTTATGTTCGTACATTCGACGGCGCAAGTCATTAGTTACTCCGGTATAAAGTGTACTCGATTTATTAGTAACGATATAAACAAAATATTGTTTTTCCATATAATCTCAAACAAGTTGAGAAACATCAAAAAAGAGAATTCGTCATTCCGAGTCGCCAACAGGCGGCGAGGAATCTCTCGGCTTGTCCGAGACGGGTCCCGCATTCGCGGGAGATCCCTC
>CAZOGP010000025.1:4285-10539 GCA_964579775.1 uncultured Candidatus Saccharibacteria bacterium
CTGTGTTCGGGATGACAAGCTAGAAGACTAATTTTATCGCCCCTTCTATTCTTTTTATGCTCTCATTTTTTCCCAGTATTTCCGCGATGTCAAACGGCGGCGGGGAGTTTTTTTGGCCGGATAGGGCCACGCGCAGAGGCCATAATAGCTCGCCTTTGTTTTTGTACTCGGACGCTTTCGCAATTAACGCCTCGGACAGCTTTTCTTTAGTAAATTCGTTATCGGGTATAATGGCAGTTATTTCTTTAGACGCGGTCAGAGATTTTTTAATTTCTTCATCGCTCATGGTTTTCCATATGAGTAGAGCTTTATCATAATCGGGTAATTGAAAAAAGAAGGTCGTGTGTTCCCCTATCTCGGATAAGGTCTGCAAGCGTTCCTGTTCCAGGGCGATGATTTTTTTAAGTTTAGATCCTTCGCTCCACTCAGGATGACTCGGTAAATCAGTAAGATACGGGATACACAGTTCCGTTAGCTTTTCCAACGGTAATTGTTTGATGTAGTGGCTATTATACCAGTTTAGCTTCTCAATGTCAAATACCGCGCCGGCTTTATGGACGCGCTCCAGCGAAAAATCTTTCAGCAATTCTTCCATAGAATAGATCTCTTTTTCGCCGCCCGGATTCCAGCCTAGGAACGCGAGGTAATTTACCATCGCTTCGGGCAGGTAACCTTTTTTGATATAGTCTTCCACCGCCACGTCGCCCTTGCGCTTGGACATCTTGGTTTTGTCGGTATTCAGTAATAACGGTAAGTGCGCCCAGAGCGGCGCTTCCCAGCCAAAATATTCATAGAGCAAAATATGCTTTGGAGTGGACGGTAGCCATTCTTCCGTGCGCGTGATGTGCGTGATGGCCATCAAATGGTCGTCCACCACCACCGCTAAATGATACGTCGGATAGCCGTCGGATTTTAACAATACCTGGTCGTCCAGCTCCTCGCTTTTATATGATACCTGGCCGCGCACGAGGTCGTTGACGACAATTATCCGGCCCTCGGGAATTTTCATCCGGATAACGTGCGGGGTGGCGGCGGCTAATTTTTGCGCGATTTCCTCTTTGGATAATTTCAAGCACCGCCGGTCGTATTTGGGCGCCTGCTTCTTGTCAGTTTGCTCTTGTCGCATCTTTTCCAGGGTGTCTTTATCGCAAAAGCAATAATAAGCGCGGTCTTTAACAACCAGTTCATTCGCGTATTTTTTATAGGTGTCCAGGCGTTGTGACTGCACATACGGCGCGTAAGGGCCGCCAATATCGGGTCCTTCGTCATAATTGAGGCCCGCCCATTTTAGGCCGTTGTAAATCGCTTCCGCCGCGCCCTCCAAATATCTTTCAACGTCCGTGTCTTCCAGACGCAACACAAATTGCCCGTCGGCCTGTTTGGCCAAGAGATAAGAGTAAAGCGCCGTGCGCAAACCGCCAATATGCAGACAGCCGGTGGGGCTGGGCGCGAAACGGGTGCGGATTTTGGGCAATGATTTACGATTTATGATTTACGATTTAAGATTAATTTTTACCCTGAGCGAAATCGAAGGGCATAAATCTTAAATCTTTATTCATAAATCAATTTTACGATTTGGCAATATTCAGGATCTCCTGCGCCAGGCGCTGGGCGGCATCGGGACGGGAGAATTTTTTGGCGTCCTCGCTCATCTTTTTCAGCAAATCCGGTTTATCCAGCAGGGAAAAGATCTCGCTTCGGAAAAGATGCGGGGTCAAATTCATCTCTTCCATAATAACCGTTCCGCCAAAATTCGCAAACTCGGTAGCGTTCTTTAACTGATGATCCGCGGCGGCGTTGGGCAAAGGAATCAAGATGCTGGGCTTGCCCATGGCCGCAATTTCGGCAATGGTGCCGGCGCCCGCACGCGCGATAATCAAATCGGCCGCGGCCAGGGCCTGGCGCATCTGTTCATTATCCAGGAACGCGAATAAATGATAATCGGCGGGGGCTTGATCTCCCAGCATTTGTTTGGCCAGCTCCGCGTTGGCCGGCCCGCACTGATGGATGATTTCGCAACGGGCGGCAACAAGCAGCACGGAAGTTAAGACCAGGTCGTTGATGGCTTGCGCGCCCTGGCTGCCGCCTAAAATTAAAAGTACGGGTTTAGTCAGGCTTAAGCCAAAAAGTTGTTTGGCGTTTTCTTTGCTGCCACCAAAAAGTGACGGCCGGACCGGGTTGCCGATAAGCGCGGTTTTTTTAGGCGGGAAGTATTTGGCGGCTTCGTCAAAAGCGATGGCCACGCGTCGGCTGAAGAAGGCGCAGAACTTATTGGCCAGTCCCGGCACGGAATCGCTTTCATGGATAATGATGGGAATACGCCAGATCCAGGCGGCCAGCACCACCGGCACCGCGCCATAGCCACCTTTGCTGAAAACGACATTGGGCATAAACCAGAAAAGATGCCAGAGAGATTGGACCAAGCCGCAGGGGATCTTAAAAATATCCCAAATATTCTGCCAGGCTGCGTAGCGGCGGAGCTTGCCGGCCATAATGGTTTTGTGGATGACTCCTTCTGTTTTTAATATTTCTTCGCCCACGGTTTTGGGGCCGAGGAACATAAATTCAACGCCGACGCCTTCGCCAGCGGGAATTTGAAAAATATTGGCGCCTATCAAGTTTTTTATTTCTTGGACAACAGCCAGGATCGGAAAAAGGTGTCCGCCTGTGCCGCCGCCGGTGAGAGCGATGCGCATAGCTTAATTTAAAAAGTTAAAAATAAAAAGGAAAAAGTAAAGTGTCGCTTCGCGACGTATTTAATAAATTCGCCGCAGGCGAATACCGTAATTTTTAATTTTTCATTTTTAATTTTTCATTAGATTTTGCTGTATTTTGAAATATTAAGTAGTATTCCCATGCCTATCAGCGAGATTGCCAGGGAAGAGCCGCCCAGCGAAATGAATGGCAGGGTGATGCCGGTCAAAGGAATTAAGCCGCAGATAGCCGCAATATTGATCAAGGCTTGCACGACTATCCAGCCGGTCAGCCCGCCCGCCAGTAGCTGGCCGAATTCATCAGGAGAAGCCTGGGCGATCTTGAGCCCGCGGAAAGTGAAGATCATAAAGAGCAGGAGTAAAGCCATAATGCCGATAAAGCCGAGTTCCTCGCCGATGACCGCGACAATGGAATCGGAAGCCGGTTCGGGCAGATACTTGAATTTTTGCAAACCCTGGCCCAGTCCTAGTCCAAAAAATCCTCCCGAGCCCAGCGCCAGGAGCGCCTGGTTGATCTGGTAGCCGATGCCCTTGGGGTCAAGCTCCGGGTGCAGAAAAACCTGCAGGCGGTTGGCGGCGTGGGAATAGAATTTCGTCAATAAGTAAAACATGACCACCGAACCAAAACTGACCAGTCCTAAGTGAGAAATGCGCGCGCCAGCCAGAAAATAAATGATCAGGGAAGAAAAGCCGATAACGCCCAGCGTTCCGATGTCCGGCTCCATTAAGATTAAAAAGGCCACCAGCCCCACGATAATTAAAAATGGCACCAGGCTTTGGGAAAAATCTTTGATGGCTTTTCCTTTGCCGGACATCCACGCGGACAAGTATATTATAAAGCTTAATTTCAGGAATTCCGATGGCTGCAGGACCAGCGGGCCCAAGGCTATCCAGCGCCTGGCGCCGCTGTGAGCGGTTCCGATGCCGGGAACGAAAACCATGATTAACCCGATAACGGTAAGAATCAACGCCGGCAAAGCCAAGGGTTTTAAATAACGGTACGGAAAAAAATAAGCGATAAAACCAAAGATAAAGCCCGGCAGCAGGCCTTTGAGCACCTGGCTTTTTAGGTAGTAATAACTTTCGTGGAACTGCTCTTGCGATTGGCCGATGCTGGCGGAAGAGACCATGATCAAGCCGAAAACAACTAAGATAGCGATGACGCCAAGCAGTATATAATCCGGCTGGCTAGTTCTCTCTTTTGACATTTATTTTTATTTCACCTTGTTTCCTTAATTCGGCCACCGCGTCGTTGAATTGCCGACCACGGTCAAACTCGTGCTGGAACAGGCCGAAGCTCGCGCAGCCCGGCGCCAGCAAAACAATGTCTTCCGGCTCGGCCAGGCGGCTGGCCAGCGAAACAGCCCGGCGCATGCTATCGGTCATTTCAATTTTTATTTCCGGATTTATCTGGCTGGCTAATTTTGGCGTAGCGTCGCCCTCAAATAAAACAACAGCCTTGGCCAAACGCGAGATGGTCTGGCCGAGTGTCGTAAAATCCAGGTCTTTATCAGCGCCGCCGGCCAGCAAAACAATATTTTTTTGTTCGTCTTTTTGCGGAAATTTTTCGCTGATCGTCTCTAGCGCCGCGATGGCCGCATCCGGAGACGTGGCGGCAGTGTCGTTGATATATCTGGCGCCTTTGACTTTGTTGATGAATTGCAGGCGGCCGGCCAAGCCCCGGAAGGAAAGCAGGGCGGCTTTAGTTTTTTCCCGAGGAACATTATAGAGGTCCGCCACGGAAACCGCCGCCAAAACATTGCCCAGGTTATGGCGGCCAATAAGCTTGACGTCCTTGACCGCGGCGATCAATTCCTGGGCCGCGCCATAATAGATCTTTTTGCTTTTTATGTAGGCGCCCATTCTGGCTTTCTGATTCAGGGCCGGGAGTTCGGCATGCAGGAGTTTGTCGCCTTCCGTGGAATAAAAATAGATCCGAGAAGTGACTTCTTTGGATAGCTCGCGCAAAATTTCGTCGTCGTAGTTTAAAAAAAGATAATCTTTTTCTTTCTGGAACTTATAGATAAGTTTTTTATCGTTCACGTAATCCTGAAAACCGGCGTAGCGGTTCAGGTGGTCTTTCAGAAGGTTGGTGATGACGGCAACATAGGGGCTTTTTTTATGGTTTTTTGCGTCCGCCAATTGCCAGGAAGAAAGCTCCAGGATAACAATAGTGTCCTTGGTGATCTCTGGCAATTTAGCCAGAACCGACTGGCGGATATTGCCGGCCAAGATGACCTGCGGATAATGCTGGCTTAAAACATGGGCCAAGAGGGCGGCGGTGGTGGACTTGCCTTTGGTGCCGGTGACACCGATTATCGGCGCCGGGCAAAGCTCCAAGAATATGCCAATATCGCTTTCAATGGGAATTTTTTTGGCGCGGCTGGCAGCTAAATATTCGGAATCCTCCGGCACGCCGGGATTTTTAATGACCATATCGGTGTTAGTAAAATCCTCCAGGCGGTGCTCGCCCAGAACATACTCAACATTATCCAGCCCCGACAGCGCCTCTAGAGAAACGGCCAATTCTTTTTTGCTCCGCAAATCGGTCGCCAAAACTTTAGCCCCTTGCTCGGCCAAAAATTTAATGACCCCGACTCCCCCGCCGTGAAGCCCGATGCCCATGACGGTTATCTTTTTATTTTTAAAATCACTTAACTCCATATTTTAAAATAGTTTATTTAAGAGATTTTTTGACAGATAAACTATCAGGGCGGTTAAAACAAAAGGTAGAGTAAAAACCGGTAATTGGAAATATTTTAAACAAGCTAACTGGAACAACATAAATATAATACAAAAAATAATAATTGCGATTAAGGCCGTTTCGTTTTTTGGCAGGAATAACGCGCAAACGATGCCGATTAAAACCGGGTTGAAACCGATTATGCCTTCATGGATCAGTGAAGCGTCAACGCCGATAACCGAAGCGAAAAATACGCTGAAAATTACCGCTAAGGCGGAGAAAATACCCAGGCGCGGCTGGATAAGCTGAGACTATTTAGGAAAGATAGGATATATGTCATTTTAATTTTTCCGCGTTAATTTTGATTGAGTCATCCCGAGGAGCGTAGCGACGAAGGATCTCTCAGCTTGTCTGAGACCCGCATTCGCGAGAGATTCCTCTCCCGCAAATGCGGGGTCGGAATGACAACTTTAAAAGATTTATAAATAGAATCTGTCCAAGAACGCGATGATGAGCCCCACGGCCGCGGTTATAAAGGAAATGATCCAAAAACGCATCGTGATCTGCGATTCGGGCCAGTTCTTAGCCTCCAAATGATGATGGAGGGGCGCGGAGATAAAAACTTTCTGGCCGTGGCGCAGTTTTTTGGAAATTATCTGGATAAGGACCGAGGCCGATTCGGCCACCATAATAAAACAGATCAGCGGCAACAGCAGGAATTGGTTGGTCAGCATGGCGATAATGCCGAGCGTTATTCCCAGGGACATGGCCCCCGTGTCACCCATAAAAAATTTGGCCGGATTAATGTTGAACCATAAAAAGGCCAGGAGCGCGCCTAAAATTACGCCGCAAAAAGC
>CAZOGP010000026.1:0-10528 GCA_964579775.1 uncultured Candidatus Saccharibacteria bacterium
GAAGCGCTAAAAGAAATAGAAAATTAAGGTGTTCGGATTGAGGGTGGTCAGTGGGCGGGGCTGGAATTCAGATTTAAAATGAATATTTTTAATTTTGTCATTCCCGCCCCGTATCGCAGTACGGGGTAAACTTCGGCGGGAATCCAGGTTTTTTGTCACCCTGAACTTGTTTCAGGGCCTGGATCCCGGGCTCCCGCCTCGACTCGCACTCTCGTCAGGCGAGGCGGGTGACTGGGATGACAAATAGGGCGCTATGGTCAGGAAATTAATTATACTTTAATCAGCACCGGCAGTACCATCGGCCGACGTTCGGTTTTAGCATACAGGAATTGGCCGATTTTGTCACGGACCTGGTCTTTGATGTAATCTTCATCCATCGGGCCTTTGCGGCCGGCCGAATGATGGACGATCTCTTTGACTTTCTGGCGTACTTGATAAAGTAGCTCTTTATTTTCTCTCATATAAATGAAGCCGCGCGAGATAATGTCTGGGCTATTGCGAACCTGGCCGCTTTGGGAATCCACCGTGACGATAATGACGAACATGCCGTCCTGCGCCATGGCCTGGCGGTCGCGCAGCACGACCTGGCCGATATCGCCAACGCCCAGGCCATCAACGAAGACGTAACTCGTAGGCACTTTTTTATCATTGAGCCGCGGCTCGCCCTGGCTGGAAAATTCCAAGACCGAGCCGTTGTCCAGTACGAAGATGTTAGCTTTATGCATGCCGACTTCCATAGCCAGCTTTCCCGCTTCTTTAAGCATATAATGGTTGGCGTAGGTGGGCACAAAAAAGTCGGGCTTGACCTGCGTTATCATTTCTTTGATATTCTGGGCGTTACAGTGGCCGCTGGTATGCACATCCATAATATCGGTATGAATAACATTGTCGCATTGGCGATATAAGTTGTCTTTGAGCCGTTGAATGGTGCGTTCGTTTCCCGGAATGACCGAAGAAGAGAAAATAATGGTATCTTGCTTGCGGACCTTGATGAAACGATGGTCGCCAGCGACAATGCGCGAGAGCACCGCGTTGCCTTCGCCCTGCGCTCCGGTGCAGATAACGACTATTTTGTTATCGGGATATTTGTGGAGATCATTGACGGTGATCAAGGTATCACGGTCAATTTTTATATAACCCAGTTCTTTGGCGATCTCCACGTTCATTTTCATGCTGAAGCCGTCCAGAGCTACTTTTTTGCCGATGGTTCGCGCATATTCCAGGATATGACCGACCCGCCGGATCTGCGAAGAGAACGTGCCGATAATAACTTTGCCGGTGGCTTCGCGAATTAGCTTTTCCAGATTCGCATACATTTCTGTTTCGGTAGTATGAGTGGGCCGCGTATCAATCGCGCCCAAGGCTTCCAGCATCAAAACTTTAGGACTGGGCAGGTAGGATAAATGTTCATACGATAGAATTTTACCGCTGATGGGACCTTTATCCATTGTCCAGTCGCCCGGGTGAATGATGGTGACCGATGGCGTCTGCAAAATAACGCCGACCGCGTCCATAATGGAGTGCTCAATGTCAAAAAAGCTTAAATTAAAATTACCCAGCCTGATTTTTTCCTGGACTGATTTGACCGGAATGATATTCAATTTTTTAGCGGAACCTTTGGCGTAATCCTCCAGCCGTTTTTTCACCAGCGCGACGGTTAAATCGCGGCCGATGATCGGCGGATAATTCAGTTTGTCCAGCAAAATGGGCGCCGCGCCGATATGGTCCAGGTGGCCGTGGCTGAAGACGACGGCGCGGATATTTTTTTCCTTGCCTTTAAGGTACGAGATATTGGGAATGATGTAGTCAATGCCCGGCATATCTTCTTCCGGGAATTGCATGCCCATATCCAAAATAACGATATCTTTGCCATATTCAAAAACCGTCATATTGCGGCCGACTTCTTCCTGTCCGCCCAAGGGGATTATCTTTAAGGTGTTTTCACCCCGATTTTGGTATTCATTTATTTCTCTCGGCTGGAAGCCGCGCTTGACGCGGCTGACGCCAGAGTAGCCTGTCCTTTTGAGGGCGGGCCGGGAATCGCCGCTGCGCACCCGAAGTTTAATGGGCCGCCGCGGCATGTTTGTCTGTGTTGTCATAATTTTTTTAGTAACGAGTTCCTATGAAGGATAGACCGCATAAGGAATTTATTTTTATAAATTCTAAATCCGAAATTCTAATTTCTAGACAAATCCCAAATCATAAATTTTCAAACACCCACCCCCACTCCTTCTCCCCCTCCCGCTCGCGGGAGGGGGAGATACAGAGGAGGGTATTATTTAGTATTTAGATATTGGGATTTAGAGGTTGTTTAATTTAGTGTGGGGATGGAGAGACTTGAACTCTCATGGATTTCTCCATACGCTCCTGAAGCGTACGCGTCTGCCAGTTCCGCCACATCCCCCTAATTTTACAAGTTCTAAATTATGCTTTTAGCCCGTTATTTCAAATCTTTTAGTTACGCCTGGATAAACAAGTATCAACAGGCCCAGAAATATGAACAGACAAAGAAAGCATAATTTAAAACTCGTCCGCGATAGGCGCGAGCTAAAGGATGTGTAAAACAAGAATTAAGCCCGAGAGCGGGCTTTTAACCTGCATTAGTGCGGCCACAGCCGCGAGAGTTATTCAACTATTACAGTCTATCACAGAATGAATTAAAAGTCAAGCCTGTTAGAAGTTTTTAATAAAACGTGTATTTCTACAATATAAAGCCGTAGGCGGAATCGCGTACTCATTTGATGTAAAATAAGGCTTGGCTGAACTGCTATACGGGCTCAATAGCTAGGGGTAGAATTCATTCTTTCAGCCGTTTTTTCAATTCTTCCACCATGGTCACCGGTGTCGGGTCCACGCCGTAAAATAGGGCTAAATGATATGACAGCCAGTCGCCAAAGCTCACGGCCCAAAAGATCTTTTCCAGCGGATTTTGCCCCTCGATCTCAACAAAATCAAGGGGCAGGTTTTGTCTTTTTAGTAAATCGGCGGTGAACTCCATTCTTTTTTTGATGCGCGGCAGGTCGTCTTTGTCTTTCAGGAACAGCAGATGGAAAGAACCAAGGTTTTTTGTCCAGCCGACCATCTCATTATGGTTGAGTTCGGGGAAGAAGTTAAAGAAAGCCGGAATTTTGGCGTTTTCGTTCAGGCTGATCTTCCAGAGTTTGGCCAGGAGTCGGTTGTCCTGGGAACTATAGATCACGGGGATCTTATGGTTGAGCTTAGCGCAAAGCATTTTGGCTTGATTTTCGAGGTTCACCGGAATGATCTTTTCTGGTAAATCGGCCAAGGCGTTTTGCGCGGAAGAGTTGAGCAGGCCGTAGGCCATCAAGATTTTGACCATCGCGGAGAGCTGGTAGCCCAACGAAGTGCGCGGCGGGATGTTGTCTTGGGGAATTTTGACCCAGGGCGCTTTATACTTTTGGAGAAGTTCGGCCAGCTGCCCCCCGCAAGTGATGCCCGCGATTTCAAAATGGGAATTGATCGCTTTACTGAACGCGGACAGCGCTTCCTCGGTCTGGCCGGAATAGGAAACGCAGATGATGAGCGTATTTTGGTCCGCGTTAGCCGGCAAATCATAGGAGCGGTGGGTGAGCACCGCCAGAGAAGGCGCCAGCGGAGTAAAGCCGGTGGCTTGGAAGTAAGAAAAGAAATCGCCAATTAAGGCTGAGCCACCCATGCCACAGACCAAAATTTTATTGAAAGGCCGGCGCGTCAGATGAAGCTCGTTGAAAAAGGTCAGCGGCGCGCTAACCTGTTTGACGGAATTAATGATGACGGATCTTAAATTTGACTTGTCCACCTCCATGTTATCTTACGAATCTACGAATAATGCGAAGCTACGAATATGCTAATGAATTAAATTCGTAAATTCGCGAATTCGCAGATTCGCATGAATTTGTAGATTCGTAAGTATTATTTAAAGACTCGCTGCGTTTGCAGATACCATTGGTTTATCTGCGAGAAACGCGATGAGGGCGTGTCCAGATTCTTTAGCTCAACGCCCAGAATGGTTTTTTTGGTCATGAACAGGTAATCCGGGCTGAAAAGGAAGACCGCCGGCAGGTCATTGACGATGAGCTCTATGGCTTTTTGGTATTTTTGCGCCCGGGATTTGGCATTCAAGTCTTCGATGGCCTGGGATAAGAGTTTGTCGGTTTCGGGATTGTCGTAGAGCGCGAGATTCAGGCCCGATTCAACTTTTTGGGATGAATGCCAGAAATGGAAAAGATCCGGTTCTTCTCCCAGAGCTTCGCCAAAAAGCAGAGCCTGGTAAAGGCGGGGCTTGATCGTATCATTCTGTATTTTGTCGGTCTCTTTAATGTCCAGATTAACCTTAACGCCAAGTTTTGCCCACTGGTTTTTTAGAATGTCGGCGATTTTCGTCAACTCCGGCCAGTCGATCGTGGTTAGCGTGATCTCTAATTTTTCATTATTTTTGCCGATTTCCAAAAATCCGTCGTTGTCCGCGTCTTTCCAGCCGGCCACGGCCAAGGTATTTTTGGCGCCGGCCAGGTCAAAGGCAAAAGTTTTTGTCTGATCCGAGTACCCGGTCATGCCCGGCAGCAAAGGAGAAGAAGCAGTCTGGCCGTAGCCGCCAAAAACAGTATCAATAATTTCTTTTTTATCGGTGGCCAGCGTCAGCGCCTGACGCACGGTCTTATCGGCCAGAAATTTGTTCTGGCTTTGGTTAAAAAAAACGGCAAAGTAGCGGGGCAGGCTTATCGGAAAAATATTAAAATTTCCCGTGTCTTTATTTTTTAGGTCAATGAAGTTTTTGGCGGAAACAAAGCTGAAAATATCCGCCTCGCCTTTTTTATAAGCGGTGAAAGCTTCGGTCTCGGACGGATAAAAATAAAACGAGACAGCGTTGATAAAAGGCCGGTCGGCGAAATAATTATTGAAAGCTTTAAACTCAATGCTTTTTACCGTGCCGTTCTTGTCTTTTTGGAGCTTACTGAACTGGTAGGGGCCGGAGCCCACCGGTTTTAAATTCAATTCGCTGAGAGCAAATTGGGACGGCGCGACGTTGGCCCAAAGATGTTTTGGCAAAACGCCGAAGGTTAAGTTATTAAGGAAAGAAACATAGACATTCTTAAGTTGGAAGCGGATGGTTCTGTCGTCAATTTTTTCTGTTTCAATGCCCTGCCAGAGAGCGCGGATCGGACTGCGATAATCCTGATTTTGGATCGTCTGGACCGTAAACAAAACATCATCAATGGTCAGCGGCTGGCCGTCCTGCCATTTAACGTTGTCTTTGAGCGTCACATCATAGATTTTGCCGTTGTCGCCGATGGCGTAGTTGGCGGCCAGGTCCGGAATTAAGTTTCCTTGAGCGTCATACTTCATAAGTCCGGAAAAAATAATGGTGGATAAATCTTTATCAGCATCGTTTACCTGGTTCAAGACGGGGTTTAAAAACCGGGGAGAACCGGCAATGGCGATATTAATTGAGCCGGCGTTGGCCGGGCGGACGACCGTGATGTTCAGATAAAGCTGATAGCCTAAAATCAAGCTTCCGGCCACGGCTAAAACAAAGAAAATTTTAAGCCGGCGGCGTTCTTGGCGGTTGGTGATGGAAAAAAATTGTCGCCACTGATTTATGGTTGGCCAATGGAATTCGGCGCGCCAATTATTAAATTTTTCAAGAAGATTTCGAATAGGATTGATGGCTAGTCCGCGTAGTTTTGCGTAAAGTTCCGCGTGGTTCTGCGATATGCGTCGCGGAACGAGTCGGAAACGGAACGCTGAAAAACGCGAAAAAATACCTGCGTAATTAAGGGATTAGTATTTCGCGGCGATAAAGATAGACATTATGGCCAAGGCCACGAAAAGGATGGATAGAATTATGATCGCGGCAAAGAGAATTTTTTCAAAGCCCCGCCGGGCATAGTAGGCTGAGCCGCCGCCGCCGCCCGTGATGGCGCTGGAACCCGCACCCCGCTGCTGTAATAAAATGCCGATGATCAGCAGAACAGAGATAACGATTTGAGCGACAGAAACGATATTAGATAAATTCATGTGAATAAGTGAATAAGTGAATAAGTGAATAAGGCCCTAGTCGCTTTTCGAGTCCCTTATTTACCGATTTACTTATTTACTAATTTACTGTCTTACTTTTTTTAATAAATGGTTCAACTATCCAGTTAATCAAGCTAATTATTATTGTTCCCCACAAATAGGCCCAGAGGCTGGAAATGGTCAATTCCGGCAAGATCTGCGACAGGAGCCAGAGCAAGGCGATATTGATGACCAGCGTGAAAAGTCCCAGAGTTAAGATGATGAGCGGGGCGGAGAGCAGTTTCAAGATCGGTTTTAAGATAGCATTGAAGATCGCCAGGATCAAGCCGGCCAGCAGAAGCAATTTCCAGTCCTGGAGCTGATGAGGAAAATCAAAACCGACAACAAAATAAGCGGCCAAATAAATGGCCAGTGCGTTTGCCAGAATCCTGATTAAAAAACGCATCATATACAAGATATTAGCATAATCGCCTCGGCGAGTCAATAAAAAAAGGGAGACTTTTGTCTCCCCGACGCGCGCGGGCGCATCATTGGTAATAGATGTATAGACAACCGGTCGTGGGGCTTGCGGGACTAAGAAAGAGCATTAATATTTTGTGGCCCTTGAAGCGAGTTTTAAAGTATTCTTTGCTGGGGATATAGACCTGTTTTTGGTCAAAAACAGACCGATTTTTTAATTCGTCGCTGATGAGAATTTCCTCATTTTCTCCGCGGATTGTCTGCACTATATGAAGAAATACTTTTCCGTTCACGAGCGCGGCTGTTAAGTTGGGCGCCTGTTGGTCAACAACAACCTTAGCTTCTCCGGTGGCGAATTTATAGTCAAGGAGTATTTTCGCTCCTACTATGGCCGCGGTTTCGGCCGAGGCTGAAGTGATACCGAAGAATATCCCGAACGCCAACAGATATGATACGACAAGAACGAACAATCTCATCTTCTTTGCTTTCATATTACCTCCTTAGTTTTTCGTATTTTGGACTAATCCCGATATGCTATGCTAGGACTAATTTACCCATTTGTCAAGTGCCGGGCTTTATTTTTTATTACTCGGCGCAGAGTTAAAACGCTTCGGCCGGAAACGGCCATTTTGGGGTGTCGCTTTTTCAGGCGCTTTTGGGATTTGGTTTCTAGGGTTTTTTGGAGCTGGTCGGGGGTTAAGATAGTGCGCATATAAAAAAATAATGTCGTCGCGAGCCCCGCCGGGGCGTGGCGATCCCGTGCCACAACCAACGTTGCCGAGACTATCACGGGATTGCTTCGTTGCGCCGCCCGCAACTGCGGGCGGCGCGCCTCGCAATGACGATTAGTTAGCTGTCATTTTTCTCCTGTGCAGTTTTCTATAATAAAATATGGCGAAGCGGTGGGCTTCGTCGCGGATGGCCTGAAAAAGCAGGCGCAAATCCGTCGGCAAAGCGCCAAGCCGCAGAACTTTATTACTATATATAGTATATAGCTCTTCTTCTTTTTTGGCCAAAGCGATAATGGCTAAGGGCGAATAGCTTATGGCGTATGGCAGGGCGGAATTTAATTTGCCATTAGCTATTTGCCATTTGCTATACGCTAAATTCGCGGCATTCAATTGTGCCCGGCCGCCATCAATTAAGATCAAGTCGGGGAGAGGCCATTCGGCATGATTCAGCCGCCGGCGTAAAACTTCTTTGAGCATAGCAATATCATTGGCGCCTCGGACGGTTTTGATCCTAAATTTTCGGTATTGGGATCGGTCGCGTTCAAATCCTTTGAAGACTACCATTGAACCGGTGGCGTTGGCGCCCTGGATATTGGAGATATCGTAGGCTTCAACGCGGAGGGGCTCGTTGGCGTAGAGGCGTAGGAGCTGGCTTAAGACGTTTAGTGATAAGTGATAAGTGTTAAGTGATTGACGGTAAATTTTTAAATCCACCCGCGCCGTTTTTTGAAAAAAAACGGCGCCCCCCTCCTTTAAAAAGGAGGGTTGGGGAGGATCTATTGACGACTGACGATTGGCGCTTCGCGATACGCCGCCATGCGCCGGACACAATCCCAGATGCCATTGCAGGCAGGGTTTGTCATAAGGATTTTTGCAGGTGCGATAGGGCAGGATTTTGCGCAAAGCGCGCAGGACTTGTTTTAGCTCCGTGCCGTTGGTGAAAGGACCGATGGGCGTATTCGTTATTCCGAGGCCGTAGGCCGAGGAATCTCCGACTTTATGTCGGCCCGCATTCGCGGGAGATCCCTCGCTGTGCTCGGGATGACGAATAAGTGTATTTTTGTGCACAATCCTTACTCGCGGCCATTCGTCGGCCGTAAAATTCACCCAAAAATAACTTTTGTCGTCGCGCCACTGGATGTTGTATCTGGGTTTATATTTTTTAATGAGCTCGTTTTCCAGGATCAGCGCTTCTTTGGCGTCGGTGGTGATAATAAAGTCGATGTCGGCAACATTTTTCATCAAATCGCCCTTAAAAGCACCGCTGTTTTTAACGAAGTGGGACTTTACGCGATTCCGCAGATTTATTGCTTTTCCGATATACAAAAAATGCCCGCCGGCATCCTGGAACAGGTACGCGCCGGGTTTTTGGGGGAGGGATTTGATTCTTGCGGCCAGTTTTTTGTTCATCGATATTAATTTGGCACTTTTTAGGGGGATTGGCAAGAAGCAGGTTGCTGTTTACTTTCAGAGTAAATTTTTTTATAATGTAGTTGATAAGATGGATAGCCGTAGAATATTGGCGGGAGAGTTCTTACTATTGAACGATGATCGATAATCAGCAAGGAGGCCTATTATGGGAAGACGGGAAATTTTGTTGGCCAGCGGCATTAAAATTGCCGTGGACGAGGAGGATGGCGGCGCCAGCGGGTTTGTCCTGGGCGATATTTTCACGGCGGACGGTAGTCATGCCAAGTGGCGCGGCAAGGAAGTTGAAGTGGTGGGTTTTTCAAGAGGCCAGAGGAATAGAGTTGTCTGGGGTAAACTTGCCGGGAGCGACACGGCTGATTGCGCGCAGAGCTTAGAGGGACTGCTATTGGTTCGCCGTGCTGTGCGGCCGGCGGCCTGATTAGGGAGGAGATATGTTTAAGCCGATTAAGCTAACAAGGTTTGGGGAGATGTTGCTTGACAGTCGTCATTCGGATCATACGGAGGAATCAAAACTAGAGGGTTGTATCGGCGATCATATGCTATGCGGCGGTTCCGTGTATATTCGTTGCGTCTCAATGACCCATAAGGCAATTTTTTGCATGGATTGTTGTTTGAGGATAATTGTTCCGGGAAAAATTATGACGTACGCTAATTTACGGGAATATCTAAAAGAAAATGAAGCAGTTAGCGTTCAATTACCATCTGTCGCCGAAGGCGGCAATAAGTAAGACCTGAATCGAGAGCGATTCGGGTCTTTTCATTTGGCAAAAATTCGTGTATAATAGTACCGCTCGGCTTTAGCTTTCAAAAGCGTCAAATTTTTCCCAGCGTGAAAAATTTGACTCGCCAAGCCTCCGCGCTCTCTCCGCCAAAGGCGTAGAACCGTGCCCGCTTGTCGGCCTGAGCGTTTTGAGAAGCTAAGGCCTCGCTTCGCTTTTTATGAATAATTGTATAAATGGATATGAAAGATGATTTTATAAAAATTCGTGGTGCCAGGGTGCATAATTTGAAAAATGTCTCTTTGGAAATTCCTAAAAATAAGCTCGTGGTCATCACGGGTCTTTCGGGCTCGGGAAAAAGCTCGTTAGCCTTTGATACGATCTACGCCGAAGGCCAGCGGCGGTATGTTGAAAGTTTATCGGCCTATGCCAGGCAGTTTTTGGGCGTGATGGATAAACCGGACGTTGATTCCATAGACGGTTTGTCGCCGGCCATCGCCATTGATCAGCGAAGCGTTTCTAAAAATCCTCGGTCCACCGTGGGCACGATAACGGAGATCTATGATTATTTGCGGCTACTGTGGTCGCGCGTGGGCAAGCCTTTCTGTTCCCAATGCGGCAAGGTTATCTCTAGGCAAAGCCCGGGTTTTATCGCCGAGCAGGTTTTAAAATTTCCAGTTGGTGCGCCGATAATGATATTAGCCCCATTGGTTAGCGCCAAAAAGGGGGAGCATAAGGGGGTTTTGGAACAGGCGCAAAAAGCGGGATTTGTTAATGTGCGGGTGGATGGTATTGTGCTTCGTCTGGAAGAAGCGCTGAATCTGGAATTGGGCAAGCAAAAAAAGCACAGCATTGAAGTCGTGATAGACCGCGTGGCTGTGCCGACTAAAGACGATAAAGATGAACGCAGCCGGATCATTGATTCCATCGAGACGGCGCTGAAAGTGGGGAAGGGGAATATGATCGTTTCAAAACAAGATCAAAAAAATAATGTCATTCCCGCGAAGGTCGCAGATCCTGACGCAGGAAGGACGGGAATCGAGGCCCAAAATTCAAAACCTGGATCCCGGGTCAAGCCCGGGATGACAAATTTATATAGTAATGATTTTGTCTTTTCCGAGCTCTTCGCTTGCAAGGAATGCGGCTTGTCTCTCTCGGCCATTGAGCCGC
>CAZOGP010000027.1:0-1319 GCA_964579775.1 uncultured Candidatus Saccharibacteria bacterium
GCGCAGGTCAAGCATGGGTCATAGGCCCGAATTAACATCATGATTTTAGCTTCAATTTCTTTTTTGGGAATATTTTTAACGGTTAGCTTCGGTAAGTATTCTTCTAGGTCTCGCTCCAAACGCGCCAGGTTTTGAGAGGTTGGCGTGATGATGTTGCAATTGACGACCTTGCCGTTGCTGTTTATTTCATAAAAATAATACAGCGTGCCGCGAGGCGCTTCCATCGCTTCAATGCCTTTGGCGGTGCCTTTTATAGCTTTCAATTGGGCCTGAATTAGCTCATCGTGTTCGGAGCGAGTAGCACCTTTAAGATCTTTCCGCAAAACTTGGCGCAATAGTTTTTGGGCCTCCTCAACACAATGGATCAGCTCAATGGCTTGAGCTAAAATATTATAAAAAGGATTAAAGGCAGGCAAAATTATTTTTGCTGATTTCAGCGCCTTTTTCGCTTCTGGATTCAACTGGTGCGCGTTATTATTTAGGCGCGAGATAGCGCCCACCATAAAAGGTTTGCCCTGGTAATAAGAATATTTTATCGCGCTGTTTTGAAGCTGGTGCTCTCTGATAATATTCATAAATTCCGCCAGGTCGGCCTTGGAATCGTCAGAAGTTTTAACCAAACCATCGTAAAAAGCGTATTCATTCAGATGGCGGAGACTCGCATAAGGAGCCGAGCGCGTAAAATTCTGGTATTTTAGGCTGGCAAACAGCTTGGTTAAACTTTTGGCCGACGCCAGCGCCTTGTCGCATTGGTCAAAAATCCTGGATAATTTTATCTTGCTTGGCATTTTCAAAAATCCGCCGATGGTTGGAGTTATCGGATGGATGGAGCGGCCGCCGATAACCTCAATTATTTTATTGCCGAAGTCCCGTATAAATAAAGCGTCTTTGGCGCGATCGGGGTATTTTTTGATCAGCGCCAGGTCATCTTTAAAATCAAAAAAATCGGATAAAGAAAAAAAGAAAAGATGCAAAGCATGGCTGTTCAAAATTTGCCCCATCATCATTAATTGGCGCAGCAAAACCGTCTCTTCCGAAACCTCGATCTTAAGCGCCCGCTCCAGCGCTTTGAGGCTGGTCAGGGTGTGCACCACCGGGCAGACGCCGCAGATCCGCGAAGTGATTTGCGAAACTTCAAAAATACTGCGGTCGCGCAAAATACCCTCCAGAAGCCGGGCGCCTTCCTGAACGTCCAAGCGGGCCTTTTTGACGTTACCGCCCACGATATCGGCGGTAAAACCAGCATGGCCCTCGATTTTAGCGATGTGGTCAATTTTAATTAACATAATTTAAAATTTAAAAATCAAAGTGTAAAATTT
>CAZOGP010000027.1:1419-9461 GCA_964579775.1 uncultured Candidatus Saccharibacteria bacterium
TGTGGTCAATTTTAATTAACATAATTTAAAATTTAAAAATCAAAGTGTAAAATTTATTAATTATCGCGAAGCGATACAATAATTTTTCATTTTGATATTTGCATTTTACATTTTTATTGGCGGTTCCGGATAGACTTTATCTTCCAGACCGAACCGCTGGGTTATCAGGTCGATCTCCTCCTGGGTGTAATTTTGGGACATTAATTGCTTGTTCAATTTATCAGGGTCGGTGTTCTTCATCGGGCCGCGGCAGCCGTCGCAGGGATAATTGTTTGACGGGCAAATCGCGCCGCAACCAGCCAGCATTATTGCTCCTAAACAAGGCAGGCCTTCCTGGAGCAGGCACTTATTTTGTTTGATCTGGCATTCGTAGCAAACCGGGCGCTGGGCGATGGCCGGCGGAATGCCGGCCAAGAGCTGTTTGGCGATCTTTAAAAATTCTTCTTTGTTGATGGGGCAACCGGGAATTTCCCAGTCAACTTTAACATAATAGCTTAAGGGTTTGATGTCGGGATTATTGATACTTTCAAAATTTTTATAAACATAGCGCATCCGCTCGAACTTATCTTGATAATTTTTGATTTCCGCGATGCCGCCCAGAGCCGCGCAGGCGCCCAGCGCGACCAAGACTTTGGATTTGGCCCGGAGTTTTTTCAGCCTGGCGATATTTTCTTCCGTTATAGGCGCGCCCTCAACAAAAACTATATCATAGATCGGGGCTTCCGGCGTGTCTTCCAAAAAAGCGAAGTCTCCTATTTTAACGTGTTCGGCCATCTCTAAAAATCTGTCGCCCAAATCTAAAATCGCCACCTGGCAGCCCTCGCAGCAGGTTAAAGAAGTTATGGCGATGGTTGGTTTAGTTTTCAATTTTTATATGTATGCAGATAATACTATTATACTATATGGTACAATAGTATCTACCATTTATTATTTTAAAGCTTTAAGAGTATTTTGCGTGTATTTTTTTAGATTACCTAATTCTCTTTTGTCTAAAATTTTAACCAGCCAATTCCAGTGGAACGAAACCCAATCCCCCTTTTTAACTTTCGGCGCGATGAGTTTATCCCAGGAGATTTCTTTTTTTATCGGGCCGCCAAGACGGATATTTTTTTTGCCGATAAGCGGCTGATATTCCACAATTATTTTTTGTTTTGTCATCCCGGGCTTGACTAAGCCTGCCCCGTACTTGATACGGGGGGATCCAGGTTTGGAACTAAATCCCTCCCCACCTCCCTTTACGGAAAGGGAGGAGTAAATATTGGATTCCCGTCGGAGTTTATCCCGCAGCTGCGGAGCGGGAATGACAAGCCGCACTACCCTTCCCCATCCTATCCGGCAGGTGTCTTTTAATTTTGTCTTACCGATGAAATCAACCGTGCCGGTTACCGAGCCAATGGTTAGAACATGAAAACTGTGATGCGGTTTTGAACCAATTGAAATTTGAGCGGCTTTGGCCGCGGCAATTTCCTTGGATAAAAGACCCGGGCCGGAAAAATCTTTAGCAATCATTTGGCGTAAATCGTCAATTTTTACGCTATCAAGCAATTTATTGCCTATCCAATAGGCTTCAATAACCTGCTTACTGAAATAATCTTTGATATTATTGCTTTTGGCGATTAACTTGTAATACGCGTAAGCGCCCATAAACTGTTTGAACACTGTTTTCATTTTTGACGGCGCAACTTGCCCTTGCAAAAATTTTTTCAGCAGTTCTTGCCGCCTGGCTTCTACCGGCCCGCAAAGACCGAGGGTGTGAGGACGATAGCCATGGATGGCAGCAAGCTTTAAGCCAGAATTTTTAATTGTCATTTTTTAGTTGTCATTCCGTGCTTGATGCGCCCCGCAACTGCGGGGTGGATTCCCGCTTTCGCGAGAATGACAAAATAATAATAAATACACCAAATAATAATAGCATTGCTGACCAAAGATCTTGTGGAGCTATCTTTCCGGTGCTGATTGCGGAGAGCAAAGTGGTTATCGGCAGTCCGGCTAGCAAGATCGTGGTGGCGATGGAAACGGGCACGTATTTTAATCCGTTATACCAGGTCAAAGTATAACCAAACAGTAAAATTGAAGTTAAGGCTATCCAGCCAAGTTGAGAGAAGTTCAGGAAAAGAAGCTGGGACGTCTGGCCCGTAAAAACAAGGTAAACAAAAATCAAAATCGCGCCAAAGAACATTCGGCTCCAGGCCACCAGGCTTCCTGATAGGTCGCGCAACAGATATTTCGCTAAAATATTCTCCGCTGACCAGAAAAGAACTGCCATCAGGATCAAGCCGTCGCCCAAGCCAAAAGAAAAATTAAGGCTTTTTAGCGCCAGTAAATTCCCTAGCAATAAAAGCAAGGCGCCGATAATAAAATTTTTATTGATCCTTTCTTTTAGAAAAGCGGCGGCTAAGATCGCCACGAAAATAAACATGGTTTTATGGACAAAAGCGCCTTGAGCCGCGCTCGTTAAGGCCAGTCCCTTAAAAAAGAGCAGGAACGGGATTGAACCACCGATCAAACCAAGTAAGAAGGCGCCTAACCATTGTTTTTTGTTCAGTTGGCGGAACTCCTGCCAATTTTTAAAAAACAAGATGGCTGCGCCCAGTAAAAACGCCACTACGACGTTCTTGGCAAAAGCAAAAATATCCGGGTTATTCATCGCCACGCCGAATTTATTGATAAAAACGGAAAAACCGGAAATTATGGCAGTGGATAAAATTAACAGTAAACCCTTATTCATATAATTATACAAGCATAAAAACATAGAAACATAGAAACATAGAAACAGATTTTGTTAATATGTTTAAATGTTAAGATGTTAAAATGAGTTTATTTATTTCTTTTGCTTGCCTATTGGTTATTTTCTTAATGATTATCCCATTTTGTGTTAAAACCCAATCCCCCTTTTTGACTGGCAAAAGGCTGGCGACCGATTCGGTTTTTTTGCCGATTTTCACCTTTATCCCGACTTTATTGGCCATTAGGACTTGTTTAGGGATCGTTAAACACATTTTGTTATAGACTGAATTTACAGATTTTTTACTATTAAAGTTATCACGCCGACAATCAGCAGTAGCGCGGTCAGTATGGGCGGAAGTAGTTCTATCAGGTCCTCGCCGATTATCAGTTTGAATTTTTTCATATATCCTACAAATTACGAATTACCGCTAATTACGAATCCTACCCCCTCGCTCTCCCCCTCCCGAGTGCGGGAGGGGGAGGTTCAGTGGGGGTGGGTTATATTGCGTCAGGAATATTTTTTATCTGGGCATAGCTAAAAATCGGGCCGTCTTTGCAAATATAGTATGGGCCAACGGCGCAATGCTGGCAAACGCCGATGGCGCAATGCATCCGCCTCTCCAAAGAAAGATAAATATCTTCGTCAGCGAAGCCCAGTTTTTTTAATTTCTCAAGAACTGATCCGTACATTATTGGCGGTCCGCAAATAAAGGCCACCGAATTTTGGACAATCTCATGCTTATCAAACAAAGTCGTTACCAACCCCACGCAACCCTTCCAGCCAAGACACTCTTTATCCGTGGTAAGCCGGAGATCAATATTTTGTTTTTTCCACTGTTCGTATTCGTGGCGGAAAAGCATTTCATCGGGACGGCGCGCACCGTAAAATATCTGTACTTTTGTATCCTTGCCCAAAAGATCATTTTTGCCAAGGATCAGCGAACGCAAAGGAATAAAGCCCAGCCCGCCAACAACGATAAATAAATTTTTCTGGGCTTTAAAATCGTACTGGTTTAAAGGCCAAGCGCCATTGCCGTAGGGCCCGCGGATAAACACTCTATCGCCCGGCGTCATCTGATGGAGGCGGTTGGTCAGTTTGCCAACGTTCCGGACACAAAGCTCAATATATTTTTCTTTGCTGTCACCGCAGGGGGCAAAAGGCGCTTCGCCAAAGCCCGGAATTGATAACTCCACGAATTGGCCGGGCCGATACGAAAACTTCCGGCCGGGCAGTTTTTGCGCGAACTCAAAACGGAACAACTTGATGTTATCGGCCTGTCGGCTGATGAACGATATTCTGGCGGGTCGGGGTTCGTAAGGATTGAGCACAAAAATTGAAAATTAAAAAATCAAAGTGTAAAATTTTGGTGTCCCCGCAGAACGGGGACTTATTTCAGCATTTTACATTGTCATTTTTCATTTTGAGATTTACATTTTGCATTTTTATGTATTCTCCACGTCTTTCAGCACCTTAAAGATATCTATCCCCACCGGGCAAACTTTAGCGCAACGACCGCAACCCACGCATCCCATAAAATCAAACTCATCGGGAATGCGGGCAAATTTATGGAAATACCAGAAATAGATCCTGGCAGCGGTAGAATTAAGGAATTTATGAGAGCCGACCACCTCGGAAAATTCCTGGTAAAAACAGGAATCCCAACCGCGCGTCCGCTCACCGGAGTTTTCTTCCAGGGCCGGCGCATCGTCTATATGGAAGCAAAAGCATGTCGGACAAACTAAAGTGCATTTGCCGCATTCAATGCAAAGCTTACCCAGCTGCTCCCAGATTTTTTGGTTAGGGTGGTTTTTTAACCGGTCACGCAGACGTTCCATCCGCTCATCAAGCTTACCCTCTTTAACTGGCCCGCTGAATTGGATATGCTGGTAGTCTTTATGGCCAAAGTGTTCCAGAATTCTTTGGCCTTTGATGGACCCCGTGAATACTTGGTATTCGTTTTTACTGTTAGCTGTTGATTGTTGGCCGCTAGCTAGAAAAATATCAAAAGGCAAATGCTCTAAAATGTCTTCTTCATATTTTGTTTCAAAGATATTGTCTTGAATTTCCGGCGTCAAAGAATAGCCGATAATTAATGTATTACGCCGTCGGCTTTGATAATACGGGTCTTTTTCGAAAACCTGATCATATAAATTAACGGCTTTGAGGTCCAGAACATTCATGCCGACCAGGGCTACCCGTCGACTGCGCTCAGGGTAAACTTTGGGCGCGGTTAATTTGTTTTTCCTGTAGCGAAAAAGGCACTCTCTTTCCGGCACGAAAAAACGCTTGAAAGAATAAAAGGGCATTTGCCCGTCTAGGTTAAGCTCGCTGGGGCTAGCCAGCTCTTTAATCAAGATCTGACCGGTTTTTTTTATCGCTGACGGCTGATGGGCCGCCAAAAATGGCGAAAGTTCTTCGATTTTTTCAGTCGTAAAAACTGGCCCAAAAACAGACCAGTCGTTTTTTTGAAGGTAGCTTATGAATTTATTGAATTGCGGTTGGTTCACAATAGAATTGTACCAAAAAAACTTTAAATGAAAAAGTGGATAATTCAACCGAGAATAACATTCTGACATTCTGCAGAATATCAGAATGTTATCAGGCAGGATGCATTACATAATTTTTAGTTATTCATCCCTGAACTTAAGCGCGCGAATTCAACAAAGAGAAGCGTGAAGGCCAGAACCATGATCGCGGGTGCGACCATAGAAATATAATTTTTCTTGCCGGGTCGGAAGTAACGCAGTAAAAGTGAATTGCTTACCACCGAAATTGAGCTTAAGGCCATGGCCAGCCCCGCCAGTTCCGGCTTTAAGATGAGGCCCGCGAAAGCGAAAACGCGAGCGGCAACGGGGATACCGATAATGTTGTAGAACAGGGCAAAAAACATATTTTGCTTTATCTTGCTCATGGTTTGACGGGATAACTCAAAGGCGGACACAACATCGTTCAGATCACTTCTCATCAGAACGATACCGCCGGTTTCCATGGCCACATCCGTGCCCGAACCCATCGCTATGCCTAAATCCGCTTGCGCCAGCGCCGGCGCGTCGTTGATGCCATCACCTACCATCGCAACTTTTTTGCCGATGTTTTGCAGTTTTTTGACTTCATTAGCTTTGTCTTCCGGCAAGACTTCAGATAAAACGTTCGTGATGCCGACTTGAGAGGCAATGGCTTTGGCCGTGCGCTCGTTGTCGCCGGTAATCATATAGACATCAATTTTCATAGCCTGAAGTTTGGCAACGGCTTCTTTGGAAGTTTCTTTAACGGTGTCCGCCACGGCAATCGCGCCCAGTACCATTTCTTTAGTCGCCAGAAACATCGCGGTTTTACCTTGTTCTTCAAGACCGATTATCTCGTTGTTCATCTTTTCTATCGGCAAACCCAATGTTTCGCTCATAAGCCGACGATTACCCAGAAAATATTCCGCGCCGTCGACAAAACCCCGCACGCCTTGCCCTGGAACCGCCTTAAAATTTTCCACTTCTTTAAGGACGGCATTTTTTTCTTTGGCGTAGCCAAAGATCGCTTCGGCTAAGGGATGTTCGGAGCTTTTTTCGAGAGACGCGGTTATTTGTAAGATCTCCTCTTGGATCTTCACTTTCAAATTTTGGAAAACGAGGATATCCGTGACCTCGGGCTGGCCTTTGGTCAAAGTGCCGGTCTTGTCAAAGATCACCGTGTTAATTTTGCAAGCCGCCTCTAAGGGTTCCCCACCTTTTATCAAGATGCCATATTCCGCGCCTTTGCCCGCGCCGACCATCAAGGACGTTGGCGTAGCCAGGCCCAGGGCGCAAGGACAAGCAATGACGATGACAGCCGTGAACGCCATTAGAGAAAAAGCCAGCGAGGCGCTTAAAATAACGTACCAGACCAAAAAAGTAATAATGGCCAAGCCGATAACAATCGGCACAAAATAAGCCGCTACGCGGTCGGCAAAATTTTGGATCGGCGCGCGCGAACCCTGCGCTTCTTCAACTAAACGGATTATTTGGGCCAGGATCGTTTCACTGCCCACGCGCTTGGCCTCAAATTCAAAGCTGCCGATTTTATTGAGGGTTGAGCCAATCACCGTGTCGCCGACTTTCTTTTCAACTGGCAAGCTCTCACCCGTCACCAGCGATTCATCCACGGCGGAAGAACCGCGCGTGATAATCCCGTCAACCGGAATTTTTTCACCGGGCCGTACCACAATGATGTCGCCGTGTTTTACGTTTTCAATAGCGATATCCAGTGTCTGTCCGCTGCGGATGACCCGCGCGGTTTTGACTTGCAATCCCATCAGTTTTTTGATGGCATCAGAAGTTTTTCCTTTGGTTTTGACTTCCAACCACTTGCCCAAGACCACGAAAGTGATAAGAAAGGCCGCGGTCTCAAAATATAGGTCCGGAATTTTTCCTGTCAGGCCGATAAACGAATTATTATTTACAGCATAGATGATGTAATTTATCGCGCTGTAAGCAAAGGCCGTAGTCGTGCCGATGGCGATGAGGCTATCCATGTTAAAGGTTCGCATTCTCAAAGATGACCAGAGGCCTTTATAGAAGCTCGCGCCAATGATAAATTGCACCGGAATGGTCAAGACAAACGAGATGAGGCCGATATACGGCGCCAGCGTTTGGGCGCCGGGCAGCCACTTGATAAAATCAAACAGCATAAAGTAGAACATCGGCAAACTAAAAACTAGGGCCACCCAGAATTTTTGGCCATAGGCTTGTATTTCCTGCTGGCGTTTTTTGGTTTCGTATTCTCGGTCTTTCTCGTTTACCACTTCAGCTTTATAGCCCGAGCGGGCCACGGCGGCAATAAGAGCCGGGATGTCAGTCTTTGTTCCATCATATACAATAGCGGCTTTTTCTGTCGAAAAGTTTACATTGGCGCTGAGAACGCCGGGCAGTTTATTGAGGGCTTTGGCGATAATGGCGGCGCAAGAAGTGCAATCCATGCCAAAAAGCGATAAGCTCACCCTTAGCGTAGTCGAAGGGCTTTGGTCAGAATCTGTCGCGGGCGCCGCGCCGCTTGAGCGGCGCGGCGCAGAATTATCATCTGCGCCGGATTGATGGTGTCCGGTATGATCGTCCCCGGTATTTTCTTCGCTGACAACCTTGGCATCGTAGCCGGACTGCTTGATAGCCCCTAAAACATCTTGAGAAGAGTTTTTGTCCGCGTCCAGGATCAGGCTGGCGTCGCCCGAATGCTCATCAATTTTGATGGCGCTGACGCCAGGCAAATTTTCCAGTTCCATCGTTATCAGCTTGACACAGGAAGCGCAATGCATGCCGGAGATTTTAAGTTTTATTATTTTTTTCAT
>CAZOGP010000028.1:0-2590 GCA_964579775.1 uncultured Candidatus Saccharibacteria bacterium
GCGGAAAACCGTGCCCGCTCACAAAACTGAGCGTTTCAGGAAAGTAATCCCTCGTCTTTCGTCTAGGTGCGTTTTGATTTAAATTAATTAATTATTCATGAATTATAAAGGCGTAATTATTGAAGAAAGTTTAGAAAAAACAGATGTTTTGAAAGACGTTATTGTGATTAGCACCAAGGTCGAGTTGGTTAGTAAAAAACATAAAACTTCCTGGCTCAAACAATGGACCCTGCACGCAGTAGAAATATCAGAAGATAAAACGGACATTGTCGCAGAGCGATTAAGCGGGGATTTAGAGAAGGAACATTATTGGTACGCCGATTATAAAAATAAGAAATATCACTACATTATTTATCGAGGTAAAATATTCAAAGTAGATTTGCAAAACCCCGTGTTTTACAAAGACGCAAAGCGGTACGGTATTTCTTTGGGTATCCCGGAATATCAAGTCGACTTCGCGCCGGAAGATAAAGTTTGGGAAAGATAAATTTTATGTTTTTAATCAAGAATACCACCATCGTCACGCAAAATGCCCAGCGCCAAATTATCAAAAATGGCGCGATTTTGGTTGAGGGAGAAAAAATCGCTGATATCGGACCAAGCGTTAAATTAGAGAAAAAATACGCCAAGGCAAAAAAGAAGGTGATTGACGGCCGTGGCCGAGTCGTAATTCCGGGTCTGGTAAACGCCCATACGCACGCGGCCATGACCTTGCTGCGTGGGTTGGCCGACGATATGCCGCTGAAAGAGTGGCTGGAACAAAAAATTTGGCCAGCCGAAGCAAAGATGACGCCCAGGGATATTTTTCAAGGCACTAAACAGGCGCGCGAAGAAATGTTGCAAAGCGGCACAACTTGTTTTAACAATATGTATTGGCAGCCGGCGGAAGAAATTAAGGCGGCTGGCAATTCTGGCCCGCGTGACTTTGTCGGCTTGACCGCTTTGGACACCAACGAAATGGACATCGGGCCGGCGCGAATTGCCGAGGCATACGAGCGTTTAAAAAATAAAACAAGCGGTAAAATAAAATTAACACTAACGCCGCATTCAATTTATGCCGTGACGCAAGCCACGTTGGTTTGGTGTAAAAAATTTGCCGACGCCAACGATCTGTTATTACATATTCATTTATCCGAAACCGAGGAGGAAGTGCGAAATTGTTTAAAACAGCATAACTGCCGGCCAGTGGAGTATTTGGAAAAGATCGGATTTTTAACCCCACCTTTTCCCTCCCTTTCAAAAGGGGATGGTTGGGGAGGGGTAATCGCGGCGCATTGTTGCTGGCTGAGCGACAAGGAAATAAAAATTTTGGCCAAATACGGCGTGAGCGTGGCGCATTGCCCGACGTCCAATTTAAAATTAGTTTCTGGCGTTATGCCGTTGAGTAAATTATTGGCAGCCGGAGTAAATGTGGCGCTGGGCACGGATGGCTCATCGTCCAATAATAATTTGGATATGCTGGAGGAGATGAAAATCGCCGCGCTTATCCATAAGTGGCACGAAAAAAATCCCGCCGCCGCCGACGCGCAAACCGTCTTGGATCTGGCCACGATTAACGGCGCCCGGGCTTTGAAAATTGATAAGGAAATCGGCTCCATTGACATTGGCAAGCAGGCTGATATAGTGGTAATTAATTTTACTAAACCGCATCTTCAGCCGTGCCATAACGTTATATCTAATCTAGTTTACGCGGCGCAAGGCGGGGACGTGGAAAAAGTTATCGTCGGCGGTCAGGTTCTTTTCCAATAGAACAATTTTTCGTATTAGGGAGGGAGATATGAAAAAGATTAGTTTGGCGGTGTGGGTGTTTAATCTGTTCCTTTTTATTTTTATCGTGAATTACGCCTTAGACCGTCAGCCAGCTGTTTCGGCGGCAGACGACAATTCTCGGGTTCGGTTGGGAATGATGGGCGTGCTGATTACTTATAACAACGAATCGCAGACAGCGGAATATAAGTATATTTGTAAAATATTTAAGGATGAGCTGGGCCAAATTTTGATCCGTAGGCCGCTTAACTTGCCGGAACGGTTTTTCAAAGTTCATATAGAAGAATCTCTTAAAGAGCCTGACTTTGATGAACCGGTGATTGCGGTTTCGTTGGACGATCAGCCGATTTGTTGGGTGAGAATAAACCAGTTGGGAACGCCGGAACAAATGAGAGGATTCGTTCGTTTTTCTTCGGAATTGATTTTTCGCCGATTGCGGGAGTTATCCGAGGATGAAGACAACGTGGAATTACCCGTTGAGAGGCCTAAACGCATTAAGCTATAATCGTTAAAAAGACCTAACCGGGCGCAATCTTTGATTGTTGCGCCCGGTTTTTTTATACCGCGGATAAACGCGGATCGGGTACACGGATAGACGTGGAGAAAGAATAATTTTGCTTTACTTTTCTTTCTGCTATTTTTAAGGTATGCTAATTTAAAATGTCGGGATAAAGATTAAATTGTGTAAAAGTATGCCAGAGCTTCCAGAAGTCGAAACCATCCGTCGGCAGTTGGCCAAATTGATTGTCGGCAAAAAAATTAAAAAAGTCAAGGTAAAATTACCCAAAATCGTCAAAGCGCCGCAGGCGGTTTTTAGGCGTGC
>CAZOGP010000028.1:2690-9056 GCA_964579775.1 uncultured Candidatus Saccharibacteria bacterium
ATAGATACACCCATGTGATTTTTAATTTTACGGACGGCAGCCGGCTGCTATTTAATGATTTAAGGCAGTTTGGCTATATTAAGCTGGTTAAAACGGTTGAGCTTAGCAACTTTTTTCTTAAAGAAGGCTTTGGGCCCGAGCCTTTGGAGCGGGATTTTACATTGGCGGATCTTAAGGTGCTGTTGGTAAAGAAGCCCAAAGCCAGGATCAAGCAATTTTTAATGGACCCCAAAAACATCGCAGGCATCGGCAACATCTATTCGGACGAAATTTTGTTCTTTAGCCGTATTCATCCTTTGCGCCGAGTCGCTTCTTTAAAGCCAGCAGAAATAAAAAAAATATATTCGGGCATCAAAAAAATTCTGCCCGCCGCCATAAAATTAAAGGGTACTTCCACTAATGATTATTTAGATGTTTTTGGCCGGCCCGGTAAATTTGCCGCTCGCCTTAAAGTGTATGGTCAAGAAGGAAAAAAATGTGTAAAATGTAAGGGTAGAGTGGTTAGGATAAAGATCGGCGGTCGGTCGGCCCATTTTTGTCCAGTTTGCCAAAGATAGTTAAAAAACAACGGAGAACCGATTAATTATGACACTATTAAAATTTTTTGACCTCCTGGAAGACAAGATCAGGCATTGGCTGAGCCATTGGCCGATTTTGTACGCTCTGATCGGTATTCTGGGCATTGTTTTAATTTGGCGGGGTGTTTGGCATATTGCCGATAACATAGGCTTAAACCCTTGGTTGTCGGTCATTTTTGGTGCTATAATTTTACTTTCTTCTGGTCTGCTGGTGGCGATCACCATTGGGGATGAGGTTTTAATCAATGCTTTCCGCGGCCGGCGGAAGATTTCCGAGATCAGGATAGAAGAAGCGCTGACCCTGGCGGAGCGAGTGGAAGAAATAAAAAAAGTGCTTGATAGAATAGAATCGCGGCTCGGTACGATAAAAAAAGAAGAGGAGAAAATTGAAAAAGATATTGAGGAAAAGATCAATTGATAAAATAGTTGTTGTCTGCCATAATATCCGCAGCGCTTTTAATGTGGGTTCGATTTTTCGCACGGCTGATGGCGCGGGGGTAAATAAAATCATTTTGGGCGGCTATAGCGCTTATCCGCCGCATCCCAAGCTTAGTAAAACCGCATTGGGGGCGGAAAGAGCAGTGCCTTATGAGCGCGTTTGGCAAACTTGGCGGGTGATAGAAGAGTTGAAAAAGCAGGGCTATTGCATTATCGCGCTGGAAAAGAGTTTTCTCGCCAAAGATATTTTTAAATTTAAGCCTAAGTTTCCCCTGGCCTTGGTGCTGGGGAATGAAGTGCGTGGATTATCAAAAGAAATTTTACAGCGCTGCGATAGCGTCATTTTTATTCCGATGAACGGTCGGAAGGAATCGCTGAACGTGAGCGTGGCGTTCGGGGTGGCCATCTATCAGATAGTAAATAAGTGAATAAGTAAATAAGGAAAAGGCAGGGAGTCCGTGAACTTACTTGCCAATTTACTTATTTACTGATTTACTAAGACCATGGGCAGAATTCAAAAATTAAGAGAGCAAAAAAAGATGGAAGCGGAGCAAGAAATACAAGAGCGGCGGCAACGCATCAAGACCATAATTATTGGCGTGATCGCCGGCTTGACGGCTTTGTTTCTGTTAATTTTTGGTGTTACTAAGTTTTTAAACTGGCGCCTGTCTCAGGGAAATTCGGCCACCAAAGATCTGGTGCCGACGGTCAGCAATCAGCCTGATAATCTTTTTTCCTCGGTGGCGTCTTCAACCGGCGATAAAAATATGATAACTGCAAAAACAGCGATAATTCAAACGGATAAAGGCGATATTAAATTAGAACTATACCCGGAGGCCGCGCCCAAAACCGTGGCGAATTTTGTGGCTTTGGCAGATAAGGGTTTTTATAACGGCCTGACTTTTCACCGCGTGGTGCCGGATTTTGTGGTCCAGGGCGGCGACCCTAAGGGCGACGGCACGGGCGGGCCGGGCTATACTTTCGTGGACGAGATCAATCCTTGGAGCCTCGGGCTATCCGAAGACGCGATTAAATCTTACGAAGCGCAAGGCTATCAATACGATAAAAGTTTAACCTCGCATAAAATGGAAGTCGGCGCCTTGGCCATGGCTAATTCCGGGGCAAACACTAACGGCAGCCAATTTTTTATCGTGACCACGCAAGCGCAGCCGCACCTGGACGGCAAGCACACGGTTTTTGGCCGGGTGACAGAAGGAATGGACGTGGTGAAAAAAATCCAGCAAGGAGACATAATAAAAGAAATTAAAATTGCAAAATGAAAAAGTAAAAATTAAGGTATCGCTTTGCGATGTATTTAAATAAATTCCGCGTAGCGGGACACCTAAATTTTACATTTTTATTTTTGCATTTTAAATTTTTATGCGTCGTGCGCAAATCAAGCCCCAAAAAAAGACGCATTATATGAAACGCGTCAAAACCGGCACTTTTGCCGATATGCAGAATATTTATCGCTGCATCCGGCAGGATATGGCGCGCCATGCCAAAAGCAAGGCTAAACCGGGGCATAAGTTCGCGGGAGACTAAATTCAGTAACCAGTGATTAGTGATAAGTGATCAGTAATAAAATTTTTATTATTTTGTTTTTTCGTTGTGCCTGATCACTGAACACTTGTCACTAAGCACTTATTTTTATGAGCCGAGTTGTTTTTGATATCGAAACTATCGGGTCGGATTTTGATGAGTTTCCCAGCGCCGTTCAAAAATATATTTTGGGCGAAGGGGAAGACGAAAAGAAAAATCATGAGGCCAAGGAGAAATTGGGTTTTTGGCCTTTGACCGGAGAAATCGCGGCGATCTGCCTTTTAAATCCGGACACTAATAAAGGCCGGGTTTATTTTCAGGCCCCCGGCGACAAAATTAAGCCGTTAATTGAAGAGGGGATAGAGTATTTGGCGATGGGAGAAAAAGAAATTCTGGAAAAATTCTGGCAGGAGATAAAGAATTACGATCAATTCATTACTTTCAACGGCCGCAAATTTGATTGTCCTTTTATCGCCCTGCGCTCCGGTGTTTTAAAAGTGCGGCCGACCAGGAATATAATGCCTTATCGCTACAGCGACCAGGAACATATTGACTTGCTGGACCAGTTGACGTTCTATGACGCTTTTCGCCGTTTTTCCTTGGATTTTTACTGTCGGACATTCAAATTGGACAGCGCTAAACTTGAGGGCATGAGCGGGGATAAGGTGCAGGATTATTTTAAAAAGGGCAAATTTTTGGAAATCGCCAAATACTGCGCCGCGGACGTGAAGGCCACAGCCGAGCTTTTTGAGCGCTGGGAGAAATATATCAGGATCTAATCAGATGTTAAAAAAACTTTCGTTGGGGGCGGCCGCCGTGATTTTATTGATTTTAGTTTTGGCTGGATATTGGTTCTGGTTCGCCCAAAAAAATAAAGAAGTTCCCTTTGCCGGTTTGGCGGAAGATGAAACAGCTTTTTTTACTAGCTTGATTAAGGTTGATTCGCCCCGTCATGGCGAATATATCAAAGGAACACTTTTTAATTTTCAGGGCCGCGTTCAGTCGCCAAACGAGGACATTTTTGTTAAAATCACGGACAACAACGGCAATCAGATAAAAACAGAAATTATTAAATTAGAGAACTCTGATTTGAGTGGTTGGAAAGTCTTTAATGGGCAATTTAACCTGCCTAACTATAATGGTTGGGTTCAGGTTGAGGTGTTTGAGCGTGACGGTGAGGCTAGGCTGGCGAGTTTTAAGATAAAAATAATACCCAGCATTTGATTTTACAATTATGCAAATTGTACCGATTAAACTAGGCCTGCTGGCGGTCATTATCCTGGAAATCGGGAGTTTGTTTTTTTTATTACATATTTATAATGATTTTGTTTCGTCTCCGGATAGCTACTATAAAAATATCCTGGTCAGACAGGCTGGCACGGAGAAGCAGATAATTAATGAGGGCGACGAGGCCAGTAATTAGCCTTGATTTTTGCGGAGTAAAATGTTAATTTTAATCATCAATTAAGCTGGTAATGATAAACTTAAAGAGTCTATCATTATAGTTATCCGATGCAAGTTATTATAAAAAATGACTGATAAAAAAATTATTATTATCGCGATCGTTTTAGCGGTTTTACTGATCGGCGGAGGTTGGTATTATTCCAAGCAATCTCCCGGTGCTTCGTTTCCTTCAGCTAGTCCTTCGCCAGGGGCTTTTGAGGCCGGAATTTTGATCGGCGACCCCAACGCGTCGGTGACCATGGAAGAATACACTAATTTTCTGTGTCCGGCCTGCGCTCGCTTTGCCGCCACCACGCTCGGGCAGATCAAGGATGATTACATCAAAAATGGCAAGGTCAAAATAATCATATATATTTTACCGCCATATGAGCTGGGTTGGGCGGCGCTCTGCAGCCAGGAGCAAAATAAATTTATGGAGTTCCATGATTATACCTTCGCCCATCAGGACCAGGTTACTAAAGAAGATGATCTTAAAACTTTCGCGGTCAATGCCGGCCTGGACAGCGCGAAATTCAATGCTTGCTTTGACTCCGGCCAATACACGGATAAAGTGGCGAAGTGGTACGAAGAGGCTAGTGGCCGCGGGGTAGATTCCACGCCGACGTTTTTTATTAATGGCCAAAAATTG
Source organism: uncultured Candidatus Saccharibacteria bacterium (assembly GCA_964579775.1). Lineage (GTDB taxonomy): Bacteria > Patescibacteriota > Minisyncoccia > Portnoybacterales > GWB1-42-6 > UBA8475. The sequence continues at coordinate 7,341 of CAZOGP010000028.1, forward strand.
ATCGGCGCCCAGTCGTACGGCGATTTTAAGAAAATTATTGACGAAAAAATAAACCAGGCGCAGTAAGATGAATATTATTGAAGTTAAAAATTTAGTAAAAAAATTTGGTGATTTTACGGCGGTTGATGGCATCTCTTTTAATGTTGCCAAGGGAAAAATTTTTGCCTTTTTGGGGCCAAACGGCGCGGGAAAGACCACTAGTATCAGAATTTTAACCACGATGCTTAAACGTAACGGCGGGGAGGTTTTGGTGGACGGCCAGGACCCGGCTAAAGATGCGGCCGGCGTGCGGCGTTCTTGCGGTATTGTATTCCAAGACCCGAGCCTGGATGATGAATTGACGGCTTGGGAAAATATGGAGATCCACGGCGCGCTTTTTGGCGTGCCCAAAAAATTAAGGCGCGAGCGCATTGAACAGCTGTTAAAATATGTTGAACTTTGGGACCGGAAAGGTGATTTTGTGAAAAATTTTTCCGGCGGCATGAAACGACGCCTGGAGATCGCGCGGGGAATTTTGCACCATCCTAAGGTTTTATTTCTAGATGAGCCGACTTTGGGGCTGGATCCGCAGACCAGAAATCATATCTGGGGCTATATAAAAAATTTGAATGAAACGGAAGGCATTACGGTTTTTTTTACTACGCATTATATGGACGAAGCCGAGCGCATGGCCAGCCGCATTACGATAATTGACCACGGCAAGATAATTATCAGCGGCAGTGTTCAAGAATTGAAAGATAAGGCCGGTGCCGCTTCTTTGGAAGACGCCTTTTTAGCGTTAACGGGTAAAATTATTCGCGAGGAAGGAGCCGACAGCGCGGACAGGATGCGGCAGGCTTCTAAAATGTGGCGAAGACATTAAAAAAACATATGCAAGCAATTTATATTCTTTGGTTAAGACAACTTAAGAGATATTTCCGTTCCAAGTCTCGGATAATCGGCTCGCTGGGCCAGCCGTTGCTGTTTTTGGTAGCCTTGGGGTTTGGTTTTGGGCCGATCTATCAGAAGGCGGGTGGGGGCAGTTATATTGAATTTTTAGCGCCCGGCATTATTGCCATGAGCGTGATTTTCACGGCGATATTTTCCGGTATTGAAATTATCTGGGACAGAAAATTTGGCTTTTTAAAAGAAACGCTGGTGGCGCCGGTCTCGCGCCTGTCCATAATGCTGGGCCGGACTTTGGGCGGGGCCACGGTGGCCACGCTTCAGGGTTGCATCGTTTTTGTTCTGTCCATGATAGTCGGTTTCCGGCCCGTCGGTTGGGGTCTTTCTTTGGCGGCCTTAGCTTTTATTTTCGTGACGGCTTTACTTTTCACGGCTCTGGGCACGGCTATCGCTTCGTTGCTGGAAGATATGCAGGGGTTCCAATTGATAATGAACTTTTTGGTGATGCCGCTGTTTTTTCTGTCCGGCGCGCTGTTCCCGCTGCAGGGCTTGCCCGGTCCCATAAGAATAGTCACTTATTTTGACCCGCTGTCCTATAGCGTCGACGGACTGCAAGGCGCTTTGATCGGCCATTCACAATTCAGCCTGGGTTTTGACCTTATGGTGCTGACGGTCATAACAGTTTTGCTGTTATCATTGGGAGCTTATCTTTTCTCGCGAATAGAGGCGTAATCTGAAAGAAAAATTTGTGATATCAGATATCACAAATTTACCCTAAACACTTTTCAGCGATAGCGTAAAAGTGTTTAGGGTAAGATGATAAAATAAAAA
>CAZOGP010000029.1:0-7045 GCA_964579775.1 uncultured Candidatus Saccharibacteria bacterium
CGTCTGGTATTATACTCTTTACTGCCACGCTTAGACGACGGCGGTTTTTCGAGGCGGGTGCCGAGCGAAATTTATAATTTTGAAACTAATTTCCGAGCATATTTTTAAAAAGTTTCAAATTTTTAATAACCTTATCGCGCGTCCGGTTCTTGGGCAGCATGCCATAAACCGCTTTCTTTAAGACTTCCCGCGAATCTTTGGCAAAAAGCTTTTCCAGGCTTTCCTCTTTCAGACCGCCCGGGTAGCTGGTGTGGTAACGATACATCTTCTGCTTGAGCTTTTTTCCGGAGAATCTTATCAAGTCGGTATTAAAAACTTTCACGATATTAGTCGGAGTGAGACGAGGCAAAAAAGTCGCCGCATTTTTTCCACGCAGCAAAACCACCGCCTCAACCGCCAGCCGACCCAAAATCTTTCCTTTAGCGTCAATTTGATATTCTTTGCTCATAGTCTTATCAATAAATTACTCCTTCATAAATTCAATAAAAGCCATTTTCGCGCCGTCGCTCATCCTTTGCCCCAATTTGGTCACTCGGGTGTAACCGCCTTTTCTCTCAACAAAACGGGGCGCGATCTCTTTATAAACTTTTTTGGCCGCCGACGACGGCAAAACAGCGGCAATGGCTCGCCTGGAAGCCAGGTCGTTTTTCTTGCCATAACTAATCAAGCGTTCAACTAATGAACGCACTTCTTTGGCCCGCGCCTCGGTGGTCTTGATCTTTTCTTTAAGCACAAGGTTAGCCGCTAAAGATTTCAGAAACGCCCGCCGCTGATCAGTTGTTCTGCCAAATTTTCGCATATTACTACAAATTACGAATTGTATCCAAATCCCGAGCGAGGAATTACTTTTCTGAAACGCTCAGTTTTGTAAGCGGGCACGGTTCCACGTTTGCCGTGGTGAACGGGGAGAGCGAGCGAAACTGGCGAGTAAAATTTCCACGCTGGGGAAATTTTATGTTTTCAGAAAGCAAATCCGAGCAAAATTTAATCTTCCTTCAGGCTTAATTTCAATTTTTTTAACGCCTTTTTTATTTCCGCGATCCCTTTATCGCCCATGCCTTCCAGTTCCTTCAATGATGCCTCACTCTTTTTGATCAAACCAGCAACACTTTTTATACCGCCCTCGGTCAGAGAAGTAACGGTCCTGGTTGATAACTTTAAGTCTTCAATTTTTGTCTTGGTCGCTTCTTCGCTGTCGGCCTCGCCTTCTGGCGCTTCTTCCGGTTTGGCGCCCGCCCCTTCCCCTACCTCTTCGGCCACCAACGATTTGAATTGTTCCACTAAAATTTCGCCGGCTTTCTTAAAGGCTTCTTCGGCCGTGGTGCTGCCGTCGGTTTCAATGTCAAAGCGCAGACGGTTATAATCGGTCCGGTCGCCCACGCGCATATTTTCTACCTCAAAGTTAACTTTCCTGACTGGCGAGAAAAGCGCGTCAACCGCGATCACGCCGATTTCCAGCTTGTCTTTTTTTCTGGATTCGACCGGCACGAACCCCAGACCTGAAGCCACCTCGATCTCTATCTCCAGTTCCGCTTTCTTATCGGTCAAAGTGGCAATAGGCGCTTCTTTATTGATAACTTCAATATCGGAAGTAGTTTTGATGTCGCCGGCCGTAACTGTTTTTTCGCCCTTAACGGACAGGTATAACTTCACCGGCTCGTCAACGAATTTTCTAAAACGAACTTGACGCAAATTCAAAATTATCTCAATAACGTCTTCTGCCACGTGTGGAATAGTTGAAAATTCATGATGCACGCCGGTGATCTTTACTCCCACTATCGCCGCTCCCGGCAAAGAAGAAAGCAGAACACGCCGCAAGGCGTTGCCCAAAGTAACGCCGTAACCGGGGTATAAGCCTTCGATCTCAGAAATAGTCTTGTTGCCTTCGCTTTTGACTATTTTTAATTTTTGCGGAAGATTTATGGTCATAGAATTCATTTAAACATTTGAACATACTAACATTTAAACATGCCAGATTTGGAATTCAATAGTCCAAGCCGGTCTGTTTTTATGTTTACATGCTTAAATGTTTATATGTTTAGATTCTTTACCTGGAATAGAATTCAACGATCAAACCGATCGGGGTCATGTCACCCAGGTCTTCCGCCGTTGGCTCGCCCAGAACTCTGGCCTCAATTTTATCCGCTGACTGCGCCAGCCAAGTCGGCGCTTCATACTTTTTCAAAGAAGCCAATAAGTTCTCAACCAGCTTTGATTTGTTCGTCCGTTCGGTCAAAGCGATAACCTGGCCTTTTTTAACTTGATAAGAAGGGATCGAGACCCTTTTTCCGTTGACCAAAACATGGCCATGGCTGACCAATTGCCTGGCGGCGGCGCGGGACTTCGCCCAGCCGAGCCGGAAGACAGCATTGTCCAGCCGCATCTCAAAGGCGCGCATTAAATTTTCACGCGCATCGCCTTTTTTGGCCCGAGCCTCTCTAAAATATTTTTTCAACTGTTTTTCAAAAACGCCGTAGATCCTTTTGATTTTCTGTTTTTGCATCAATTGCCGGCCGTATTCGGACAACCCGCCCCGGCGCGTATTCTTTCCCGTCAATCCCGGCGGATAAGGCCGCTTGGACACAGCGCACTTTGGCAAATAGCAACGCTCCCCTTTTAAAAAGAGTTTCTCGCCGGCTCGACGGCACTTTTTACATTTTGGATCAATTTGATTTGCCATACCATTCTCTTAAATCAGAGTGGAGCGTCTGCTGAGAAAAATGTCGCGCAGACGCGCTGTGGCTTTTGTTATTAAATCTTTATTACGCGGCGAGCGCCAAGCAGCAGCCGGAGTTAAAACTTGTTATTAATATTATCTGGCTGACTGCGGTTTTTCGAAGCGGACGCCGAGCGGTTTTTACACCCGCCTCACTTTTCTCGGCCGACAACCATTATGCGGCACAGGGGTTACGTCTTTAATGGAAAGGATATTTAAACCATGGGCGGCAAAAGCCCGGACTGCTGATTCGCGGCCGCCGCCAACGCCCTTCACGAAAATAGCTACGTCGCGGAGACCCGCTTTTTTAACTTTCTCCATCAAGGTTTCCACTATCTTGGAAGCCGCGTAAGGAGTCGCTTTTTTCGGGCCTTTAAATCCTAAAGAGCCGGCGCTCGCCCAGGCAATAACCGCTCCATGATTGTCAGCAATGGTAATAATGGTGTTGTTGTATGTTGACTGAATAAAAATCCGGCCCTTGTCGATCCATTTGGCTTTCGGAGCCTGCTGGCTGGCTGCCGCCACCGCCTTTTTCTGAACCGACTCCAAATCAGCCGTTTCTTTCAACAGTTCTGTTTCGCTTTGACTTTGGATTTTTTTTTTGCCCATGATTTTCTTTTAAACTTGAGTGAGGCGTCCGCTGAGAAATGTCTGCGGATGCGCTCCTATTCTTTTTGTATTTTTTATTGGAGTTTCATCAAACTAAAAGCGAGGAAATTAGTTTCAAAACGCTCAAGCCGACAAGCGGGCACGGTGCCACGCAACTGCGGGGCGAGCGAGAAGGCTTGGCGAATAAAATTTTCCACGCTGGGAAAAATTTTATGATTTTGAAACTAATTTCCGAACGAACTTCTACGTCTTTTCCGAAGAAGCCTTTCTGCCCGAACCCATGGTCTTGCGGACATTACCGCGCACGGTCCTGGTATTAGTCTTAGTGCGCTGGCCGCGGACCGGCAAACCCTTAGCGTGGCGGATGCCGCGGTATGAACCGATATCCCGCAATCTTTTTATGTTCATCATCCGTTCGCGGCGCAATTCGCCTTCCACCCGCAAACCTTTTTCAATGATATCCCTCAAACGGTTAATTTCTTCCGGCGTTAATTTTTGCGCCCGGGCGTTCGGATCAATCTTCGCTTGGGCTAAAATTTTATTACTCAAAGTCCGCCCAATACCAAAGATATAGGTTAAAGCGATCTCAATCCGTTTATTGTCTGGAATGTTGACTCCGGCTATACGAGGCATAAAAATATAATTCAAATGTCATTCAAATGAAATTCAAATGATTCGAATAGACTCTTATAAAATATCGCTTTTGAGCCTATTTGCGGCATTTGAATGTCATTCGAATTTATTGGCATTATCTCAGCCTTGTCGTTGTTTATGTTTTTTAATTTCACAAATTACCCGCACGCGTCCTTTGCGCCGGACAATTTTGCACTTTTGACAAAATTTCTTAACTGAGGCTCTAACTTTCATGATATTCATTAAAACATTTAAACATTTTAGCATTCAAACATTCTGAAAAATACGGACTCCCGATGCTTGTTTAAATGTTAATATGTTTAGATGTTAATATGATTTTACCCAACAAAAAACCCGCTAAGATCCCCTAAATCCCGCTTTGCGTCCACGGAATCCCCCCTCTTTTTTAAAAAAAGTGGGGGCGGTTCACTTAGCACGGCTATTACTTCTCCCTGAGAGTAATCCTGCCTTTTTTATCGTCGTACGGACTCATTTCCAAAACAACTTTATCTCCGACCAAAACCCGGATATGATTGATCCTCATCCGGCCGGATAAGTGCGCCAAAACCTCGCTGTTATCCTCCATTTTCACCCGAAAAGTGGCGCTGGGCAACGCCTCGATAACTCGTCCGCTTTTTTTAATTACTTGATCTTTTCCCGACACTAATTTTAATAGCTATTATTAGCTTTTATATATTATACCCAAAAGTAAAAAGAGTCAACCCCCACACCTAATCAGCATTAAGGCTTTTATTAATCCGTCTTTTTAATTGATTCCAAGCATTTGAACGAAGTTTCAAATTATGTTCTCTACGTCTAGCCTCTTCTTCAACACGATATGCTTCGTAATAAACAATTTGCCACGGCAAATATGGTTTTGTGGCAATAGACAATCCCTTATTATGTTCTTTTACCCTATCGCTAAGATTATTTGTATATCCAAAATAAAATTTTTATGATTAATACTTTTTAAAATATATAAAAAATACATAAAAAAATTGTGCTGACTAGGTGTGGGGGTCAACCCTTCATCTATTTATTTATTCACCTGTATTATCACCTTATCCAGGTTGCTAGGCGCGCTAGCCACCCAAAAAGGCCAGAAAACCACCTTGGCCTCTTCAACCTCCGAGTGCTTGGCAAAAATATCCCTGATGGCTTTTTCATTCTGGCCGACGATTTCCCTTTTCAGACTGTCGGTATTAATCTTCCAAACCAGGCTACCAGCTGATTTAATTTTCATCGACGCCTGCCCGCGGGAATAATCTATCGCCGCCAACTGATAGCTGACCTGGTCTGACGCGAGCGCCAAATCTTTATCGTCGCCTAATTTATCCGCTAATTTTTTCTTGACAACCTCCAAAACATCTTTGGCGTCAAAAAGCACCGCTACTGCCGTCCCCTTGAGTGTCATGGTAAATTTTTCAGCCGGCGAGCCAACGGCCAGATTTATTTCCGTTCCGCTAATCTCTTCTTTGCTCGCTCCGTCAAGTATTTTTAATTCACCGGGCAATTGACTTTTGAATTCGCTGTCCAGCGCGGGCCGCAAGCTTTGCCAAAGGGTGTCTTTTGCCTTATCGTAATCATCTTGCGAAATAACTTTCATCAGCCCCGCCGCGCCGCCGCTCATGGCGGACTTGGACTGGCCGTAAAAAGTGGAGTATTTAGGCGTGCCCTGAAATCCGGGGATCGTGAAGCGAGAGGGCGCCACGTTATACTCTGATCCTGACTGGTCCGCCACCACTTCCGCCTCAATGGAGCTGGCCACAATTTTGCCGTCCTGGATTTTCGCGCCCGGCACGGTTAGGGACTTGACCAAACGGAAAACCTGGCCGCCTTCAGCCACAAAACGGGTTTTTTCAACCAACACCTGTGGGCTGGAACTGAATTCATTATATATGGTCAGCGTGCCCTTAGCTTTGTCGTTGACCTGACGCTGGCCGGTGGTGGCGAATTCCTGCGACTGGCGCTTGTCCAATTTTATCAGCTGAGCCGGTATCTTATTTAATGAAGAATCAATTTTACTCACCCCCTTATCCGCGATAATAGTTAGGTCCAAATTGATGGCTTCCGTTTTCGCGCTGACGCTGACCTTCGCTTCCGGCAAAATTAAATACAAAGCCAGCAACGCAACCAGCAAAACTGCTCCGGCAAACAGTCCCAGGAACTTACCCGAGAAAATTGGTATAGTCGCCTTTTTTTTACGCTTCTCCGGTTTTATCTCTTCAATTTTTAAAGCCTCCTTAACTTTATTAAAATTAAAACTTGGCAGCCAGCTGAAAAACGGCTTCTTCTCTTTGACCAATATCCGCCGGCTGCCGTCCGCCATTCCATGGATCGGAAATTCCTCCGTCCCGTCCTCGCCGCCATCTTTTGATTCATCGGGGATCTCTTCCGGCTCTGGCTCTCGCTCTTCGGGCTTCAGTTCTTCTTCAACTTTGTCTTCGCGATGTTTGGGAAAATAAAAATTCTTGAAAGATATCTGATCAGCTATCTCTTCCTCTTTTTCCGGCTGAATCGCCTCTTCGGCGACCGGCGTTTCTTCTTCCAAAGGTATGGCTATTTTTTCTTCTTCTTGTCCCAATTCAAGTGACCGGCGCTCCACGATCGCGCTTTTTGGCCGGATATCGCTAAAGCGCCTGGCCGCTTCCGGGTTCTCCCGCTTAGCCCTGACTTCATCTTCCAGCATATTTTCAAAATCCCGCGGCGGCACTTCGCGGAAAACTTCCTGGTCCGCCTCCGCCGCCATTGCCAAAGCCTTCGACTTTGGCAAGACAACCCTTGAAACCAGGCCAACGCGTTTGGCCATTTCCCGGCCCAGGGTGTCTTTAGTTATCAATGTCACCTCTTTGCCAAGCCGGTCCGCTTCCCGCTTTAAAAGCTTCAAAGCAATGATGTTTTTCAACAGCACCGATTCATTGGACGCGACCAAAAAGACCTCTTCTTCGCCTGTCTCCCACAAGCGCTCGATCACCGAGGTTATATCTTCCTGCGGTTTTAAGTTTATGACCTTAGCCATCCTCCTAACTTATATTACTTTAAGTATAACAAAAATTTATTCTCTTGGCACCAGTGATTATCCACTAC
>CAZOGP010000029.1:7145-8894 GCA_964579775.1 uncultured Candidatus Saccharibacteria bacterium
ATTCCAAAACCGCTTTTATTCTTCTTACACCAGACGAACTGGATTCCTCTTTTGTAATTTTAAACTTACCCAGCGCGCCCGTCCGCTCAACATGCGGCCCGCCGCAGATCTCTCGGCTGAATATGCCTTCGACAAGCTCAGGCAATAATTCTTTATCCCCTGAGCGATCCGCCGATTGGCGGAGAGTCGAAGGGTTACTAATTGTATAAACTTTTACCCTCTCCCCATATTTTGATTCAAATACCCCCATTGCGCCTTTAGCCTTGGCTTCGCCCAAAGTCATTTCTTCGCAAACCACGGGCAAGTCTTCTTTTATCTTGGCGTTGACGATATCTTCTACCTGTTTTATTTGCTCCAGCGTCATTTTTTGGCCGTACGAAAAATCAAACCGCAAACGCTCGGCCGTAATATTGCTTCCCTTTTGCACGATATCTTCGCCGAGCGCCTGCCTTAATGCCGCCAGCATCAAATGCGCGGCCGTGTGATATTTCACCGTGGCTTCGCTGGCATCCGCCAACCCGCCCTTAAACATCCCCGCTGAAGCGGTGCGGGAAAGTTCTTGGTGTTTTTTTAATGACTCGTGAAATTCTTTTAAAATTCTATCCTCGTCATCTTTCGGTAATTTTGCGATATCGACTCCCTGTGCCCGATTAAATTCTTTGTATAATTTTTTAATTTCCTCAATGCTCATTTCTATAGGAAAACCATATGTAGAGTATAGGCTAAATAGTACATCACCGCTTAACCCGCAGCTCGCCATAAATGACTTTGAAGCAAAAGACGCGACTCTTTCAGGTTTCATTTTTTCAAATTCCTTTAATCCTTTTTCTATCGTCTCGCTAAATTTTTCCTCCTCTTTAACCAACTGATTAGTAATAAATTCCTTATTCTTCTTTAGCTCCGCGTACGTGTCCTGATAGATTTTTATGACTTCTTCTGCGATTTTAAAAGTAAAAATATCGTTGATGCCCAACTGCTTGCCATATCGCACCGCGCGGCGAATTAACCGGCGCAAAACATAACCCGCGCCGACATTAGACGGCGTTAAACCTTTTTCGTCGCCCAAAATAAATGCCGCGGCCTTGATATGGTCGGCAATAATCCGCATCGCGCGTGTTTCATCTTCTCCCTCCTTTTGTAAATCTAACCCCGCTACGCCCCCCTTTAAAAGGGGGGTTGGGGGGTTAACGCCCTCTCCTTTTGAAGGAGAGGGCGGGGGTGAGGTTAAATTAATACCGTATTTCTTCCCCGACAACTCCTCTATCTTTTTAATCAGCGGCCAGAAAAGTTCGTTATCAAAGGCATCTTTTTTGCCGTTCAAAACGGAAACTGTCCGTTCCAGTCCCATCCCCGTGTCCACATTTTTTTGTGCTAATTTTTCGAATTTGTCGGCGATGACTTTATTAAATTCCATAAAAACATCATTCCAAACTTCCATCACCCGAAAATCATTGATCTCTTCGTCAAAGGTTTTTTGCAAAGCGCCAAGTTGCGGCTCGGTGTCGTAGAACATTTCCGTGGCCGGCCCGCACGGCCCGGTGGCGCCTGCCGGCCCCCACCAATTATCTTTAGCCGGTAAAGCGAAAATCCGATAATCAACAGTCCCATACACTGGACTATGGGACTGACAGACTTTGGCGGCAATTCCGACTTTAGCGAATTGTTCCTGCCAAAATTTTATGGATTCTTTATCCTCCCCCACTTTCTCGTCGCCAGCGAAAACCGTAACATATAGCCTTCGCGGATCCA
>CAZOGP010000030.1:0-8550 GCA_964579775.1 uncultured Candidatus Saccharibacteria bacterium
CCGCCACTCGTCTGTATCCTCATATTCGTGATGTCTGACATCACGAATATTAAAACTACTCCAGCGTAAAACCCTTCACCCTCGCCAAATTCAAATCTTTTAAATACTCGCTTATTTTCTTCCGATACCCTTTCTCGCCGCCGAAGATCTCCAATAAAAAATCCCGATTCGTTAATGACGGAAAATTTGGCTCGCCCAAATAATCCAAATGACTACTCCAGCGATAAGCGTCTAAAAATTTAATGCTCCCCTTGTAATTTTTCAACTCGCCCGCCCGCCACTCCGGTGCGAACAGGTCCAAAGGATTTAAATGAATGTAATATGGCAAATGGATAAAATGCGCCTGGCTGCCAATCGCAACCGACTTGTATCTTCTTTCAAACAGTGTCCCGGTCCTCTCGTGGCGCGCATTAAAATACTTCACGTAACCACCATTTAATTTCTTCATAAATAACGAAATCCCATTTTTCACGCGAGCACTCAATAACAAATGGTAATGATTTGGCATCAAGCAAAAAGCTAAAACATCTACCAACAGCTTTCTTGGCCTTCTCTCTGTATTGCTCATTTCATGACGTCTGACATCACGAATATTAAAATAATACGAGCTGTCCACCACTTTTTGCTCATCATTAAATTCAAAAAGATCATGGATAAAACGCAAATAATCCTTATCGTCCATAAAAATTTTGCGCTTATCTACTCCCCTGTTTAAAACATGGTATAAATCAGCCATCTATAAATAGTATATCATATTCATGATGTCTGACATCACGAATATTAATAAACATTTTATTCCTCCCCTCTTGTCTGCCCGGCTTTAGCTTGAGAGACGATGTTTTGCGCGACCCCCAGGACCATCAAATTTATCAACAAATTGCTGCCGCCGTAGCTCAAAAACGGCAAGGCGATGCCGGTCACCGGCAGCAAGCCCAGGCACATCCCGGCGTTAACCGTGACCTGCGCGAAGATCATAATAGCGTAGCCGGCCACGAACAGCCGGAAAAAATTATTGCCGACCGACATAATGATTCTCATCAGCCGCCAAAAGAATAGTGAATACAGAATAAAAAGGAGGAGAACGCCGGCAAACCCCCACTCTTCGGCAAAGACCGAAAAAATAAAATCCGTGTGCTTTTCCGGCAAAAAATTCAGCTGGCCCTGCGAACCATGACCCAACCCCTTGCCCCAGAGGCCCCCCGAACCAATGGCGATCTTTGACTGGATGAGATTATAGCTGTAGCCCAGCGGATCTTTGGCCGGATTTAAAAAAGTCAAAACCCTTTCTTTCTGGTATGGTTTGAGCACAAAGCTCCAGGCCAGAAGCGAAATAACCACCCCGCCCAGCAGTACGATAAATAAATGACGTTGCTTCATCCCGCTAAGCAAAACCATCCCCAGCCAGATCGCCGCCAGCACCAGAGCGGAACCCAGGTCCGGCTGTAGCAAAACCAGCAATATCGGCAAGCCGGCATAGATTCCCGAGGCGATGATATGGCGCACCCGGTAAACTTCAATGTGCCGGCGCGAAAAATATTTAGCCAAAACCAGAATTACCATGAATTTAGCCAGTTCAACTGGAGCAAAACCGATCTCGCCAAACCGGAACCAGCCGGCCGTCCCCCTGATCTTACGGTCCAGCAAGACGACCGCCGCCAGCAGAAGCAGCGAAAAAAAATACAAAAACACCAGGAAAGAAGAAGAGTTACGGTAGAATTGGGCGTCAATAAAAGCCAGAACGAACATCGCGGCTAGCCCCACCAGTAAAAAAATACCCTGCTTAACAAAAAAATTGCTGGCTTGGCCCGAGGCCGAAGCGCCAACATCAATACTCCAGAGCTCCAGCAGGCCGATGGCGCAAAGCGCCAGCACCGCGCCGATGAGGAGCCAATCGAGTTTTTTTAAGTGCGAAAGCATGGCAATTTAAAAAATAAAAATGAAAAGGTAAAAACTAATGTGTCCCGCTGTGCGGGACTTATTTAATAAATCCCGCCAAGGCGGGATACCAAAACTTTTCCTTTTTAAATTTTAATTTTTACTTTGAATTTAGTATTCCTGGAATTTCTCCTGCGTTCCAAAGCGCTTCATAAAATTACTGTCGGAAAATAGATTGGTATCGGCCAGCATGTCAACCGATTTAACTTCATCGCTTAGCGGCGAAAACCAAAGAGCGGAAAAATACCGTTCTTCCCCTGTCGGCACTGTATAAACCTCGGTTTTATTGACGCCGATGATCTCTTTATTGACGTCAAAAAGCACCACGGAAATGACGATCTTATCAAAATCAAAATTACTGTTATTTTTAACTACGCCCGAAGCTTGGGCAACCCCGGCCAACGAAGCCGCTTGCCCGGCTTGATTTTCCAAATATTTGAATTGCTTATCTTGTACAAAAATATCCGGCGTGGCAAAATCATTGGTTAGCCTCTGCCAGTCTGTTTTTTGGGCCGAGGTAATCGCCAGCTCCGCCTTAACGGGCTTAGCGCCGGCCGCCACATTAGTTTCAATGATATATTTTTTCTGGCCGGGTAGAATGAAGCTTGAGCCTTGCTTTTGAGCGATCAGTTCGCCTTGCGCGCCCAGTAGCTTGAAAGTGTAGTCAAAATGTCCCAGCCCGTAATTTGGGTTAACATTATCCACCTTGGCGGCTAAGTCATAAAGCCCATCCTTCAAAAAAACTGCCTCAGCCCACTCAACTTGCAGATCTTTAACAGTCAGCAGTTCGCAGCTCATCGCGCAGGGAGAGCCGCAGTCCACGCCAGTCTCGCCCTGATTTTGCTTATTGTCAAAACAAGTCGGCGCCCGATAGAACCATTTATAATACGCGCCTGTTCCCAGCAAACCTAAAATGGCTAAAATTATCAGGACGATTATTATCTGTTTTTTCCGGCGATAATCCATACCGGTATTATACCAGTTTTATAAAAATAAAAAAGGGCCGGTTGGTTCCGACCCAAGGCATAAATGCCTTTTTCGCACTACTTCTTGTTCTTGCGTTTTCGCCGTTCCTCGGCAAACTCCGCCAGAAGCCTCTTTTGCGTCGCTCGCGCCCAAGCTAACGTATCGTCCAGCAATTCCATCAACGTTAGCTCGCGCGGCAAACCAAGTTCCGCCGAGAGTTCTTTTTGCCTTCTTCTGGCGTAAGCCGTTGTATTGTCTAAGAGTTCCTGCAATGTTGGCTCCGGTGGCGCAGGTATATCACGGCAATTCACTCCGGGAAAATGTGTTTCCCGCCACCCCGCCACTCTCGCGACCTCAACCGCTATTGTCATAACGATTCCCCCTTTCATGAAATTTGTTTTATCCGACTATGCTTCATGAAAAGATCCTTAAACATCTAAGGTTGTAAAGTTAAACTCCAACAAAGTGAAAACGGAATATATTTGCAACATCCTTATTTCGTTCTCTGATTTAAACCAAGGATTGAACCTTACGGTTCTTCCATGTTTTGGAGAAAAGGATATTTCGAAAAGAATCGTTTTATTGCTACTCGCAAACGAAGGCTCTACATACGATACTTTTATAACGATCTCATCCCCGCGCATTTCCTTAGAGGTCTCAACGAATGCTGTATCGTCATCGGCTATCGCGTTCCCATACTTTCTAAAAAAAGCTTCGATCATTTCCATTAACACATTCGGACCGATTTTCATCGCCTCTACCACTGTCATTTCCCTTGTACTTTCAGATGTTGTTGTCATAAATCCTCCTCAAATAATCTTGGTTTGTTGTAGTTTTAACCCACACGGCTAAGGGCTCGCTTGGGCTTATAAAAAGGACTCTATACCCCCAGATTATGTCTATTCTTGAAAAAAAACAAGGTCCAATAAAAAAAGACATTGTCTTGGCACTCGCCTACTCTCGCTGAGGCTTAAGCCCCAACTACCATCAACGCTGGCCGGTTTAACTGCTCTGTTCGGAATGGGAAGAGGTGTTGCCCGGCTGCCTAGAGTACCAAGACAATGTCTTTTTTAAAATTGTTATTTATTCGCATGGGCGAAATTCGCATGAATTTTCGCTATTCGCATGCTTTTGGCAACTGAATATCGTAGGTAAAACTATTTTATACGTTTAGCGGTTCTGCTTGCGTACTAATCCCGCTAAGCGGGACGTACCTTACGGCCTTTTCGGGCACAAGGCAGAGCAAGAATGATTATTAGTACTCCTCGGCTGAACGCATTACTGCGCTTACACCTAGAGCCTATCAACCTCGTAATCTACAAGGAATCTATGATATCTAATCTTGGGGTCGGCTTCGCGCTTAGATGCTTTCAGCGCTTATCCGATCCGGACATAGCTACCCAGCGGTGCACTTGGCAGTGCAGCTGGCACACCAGAGGTCCGTTCCTCTCGGTCCTCTCGTCACATTTATCTTCTGTCACCAGAAGTGCAGACTATATCTTCTTCCTGATTTTATTCAGGAAGGTGGCGTCTTAGCAAAGACCGCGTCTTTACTCCAGCCCTTAAGGGCTAAGTCGTTACGGGGTCAAACCTAAAATTTTTAGCAATTTCTCTTTCGTCTTTTTTCTTTTGGCCACATAATTTTCGTTTTGCACTAAAATTATGCAATTAACCAACGTGCGCAAATCTATTTTTGTTAAAGCCGCGCTTTTCTTTTTCATCAAAAGATCAGCCGCTTTCATTATCGTCTTTGCCTGAATTTTTTTAAACTTCAAGAAAGGCGCTAATTCGCTCAAAACTCTAAAAACTTGCGCGAAACCATTAATTCTTAATTCGGTTATGCCGTCGTTTCTTTTGAAAATATATCCTATTTCCAAAATACGACGAATCCAATATAATGGTTTTTCATGCCGAGAATCCTGATAGAAACAAATGGTCAGCATGATTCTGGTTTTTATCCTGCCATCTTTCCGTTTTTTAACCTGGATCATTAAACTGCCATCGCCATCAAGAAATCCGGCGATATATGCCAAATTAATTTTAGATCGACTTCCCACGGTGTTGTCTTAAAAATTATCTGGTCCTCAAGTAAATTGTACCATAACCAACGGACCGCCGATGATCATGGCTATCAACAGACCAAATTTTTTAAGGTTTCTCCGTTATAAGCCACATTGTCATCATGAATTACTCCATGAAGTAGCAAATTCTACTAAAGAGAACTCCCCTCAAATATCCACGCCTGCAGCAGATAGAGACCAACCTGTCTCACGCATATTATTTACGATTAAAATCGTAATTTGTCACCTATTACTAAGTGTATGGACTATACCACCCTCTCAACTATGAGAGGATCGACGTGTTACCTAATTTTCTGTCATTCCCGTTCCGCATCAAGTGCGGGATAAACTCCAGCGGAAATCCAGATTTAAAATTAAGTCGGGTGGGATTAGTTTTTTGCTAATCCTACCTCAGTCTCTACGGGGTTAAAATTCTTATAAGCTTCTCATATTAAAATCCAACACGGAAAAAAGATTAACGATATTTTCCCCACTAACAGAATCTTCCAGTAACTGAGGGAGTAAATTCAGTAGTTGTGGATTCATATGGAATGTTCTTGTGCCGTTATTAAGCGACAACTTAAACAAAGTATGTTTTGCCGTTCCTTTCAGAATCAGAATTTCTACCTCCTTATCTCCTACCATTACGGAATTAAAAAGCCAATGCGGATACCCTTCTTTGCTATTACAGTGACTCTGCAAATATTCCGCAATCATTTCACCCAACAATTTTCTCCCTTGTTCTCGATTTATTTCCATGACCAATCCTCCTTATAAAAGAATTCTAACTTCCCACGGTATTACCCTCGCGCTTCAGGTTGAGCGCGCGTTCGGGCTTCACCGTTATGAGTCGATTTTTACAATACCTGTCATCCTGAACGAAGTGAAGGATCTCCCGCGAATGCGGGCTTACATTCGCAAACAAGTTGCGAGATTCTTCGCTACGCTCAGAATGACAAAATATTGTTTTTACTCTACGACATTGCTGCCATAGGCCGCCACACATACCTAACAGACAATATGTGTTGGTTGACGGTTTGAACCCAGCTCACGTACCTTTTTAATTGGCGAACAGCCAAACCCTTGGGACCTTCTCCAGCCCCAGGATAAGATGAGCCGACATCGAGGTGCCGAACAGTGTCGTCGATATGGACTCTTGGACACTACCAGCCTGTTATCCCCGGAGTAGCTTTTAGCCGATAATCTTCCACCTTCCTATGAAGAATGGTCGGTTCACTAAGTTCCGCTTTCGCGACTGCGCGACATGTCCGTCTTGCAGTAAAGCTGGCTTATGGCTTTGCCCTATCTCCGCCATTTCCATCGGCGGATAGCCAACCTTGATAAACGCCTCCGTTACTCTTTAGGAGGCTAGCGCCCCACTAAAACTGCCCACCTGGCACTGTCTCCAGCTTACCGTTTCCGCTGCTCTTCGCCTTGCTCAGGTTTTACGCCGAACAGACGGAAGAGAAACGGGAACGGTAAGCCGAGTTAGAATAAAGCATTTGAAAGATGGGTGTTTCATTGGCGGATCCACCCCGCCCTAAAGCGGGGCTTCAAATCCTACCCACTACGCTACGCATTCAAACGCCAAACTCAATACCAAGCTGCAGTAAAGCTTCCGGGGTCTTTTCGTCTTGCTGCAGGTACCCGGCATCTTTACCGGAATTGCATTTTCACTGGGCTCTTCGTTGAGACAGTCGCCGAGTCGTTACTCCTTTCATGCGCGTCGGAACTTACCCGACAAGGTATTTCGCTCAATACACACTTTGTGTTGCTTGTTAACCCCGACCTTGTGTCGGGACTCCGAAACTTTTTCGGATCTGCGCGTCGCCGCGCAGTTCGGACTATATCTTCCCCGCATTTCGCGAGGTCCGACGTATAGTCTCTGAGGATTCTAAAAATTTCGATGGAATCTTTCTATTCATCTTCTGACTTAATTTGGCCACCTTAATCATTCCTGTTTTATAAAAATGTTCTTGCTTAACAAGCATTTTTATTATTCTGGCAAAATATTGAAAATCATTCTTTTTGGCTGTTTTCAATAAATTTTGCTCAAAAAACGGAATAATTTTTTCGTTTAAATCCCGAATTGACCGCACACAATAACGATAAAGATTCTTTTTGTGATTATCTCGCCGGCGATTAATAAAAATATCGCCGCAAGAAAAGAAATCCTTAATCACGTAAAGAGATTTTATACTTTGTTCGTTTTGCGTCACAACAAATTCGGGAAAAACTTGCCAACCAAATCTAGCTCGCTGATTTTTGATGATGCTAACCTGAAAACATCCTTCACCATCAACATAACCAACGATCCATCCAATAGTTTTTAGTCTTTCCTGCTGATTGTCTGGCGCCCCTACCTTTCGAGGCACACCGGATAGTTTTTTACCTGACATAATGTCTGCCATTTTGTTATGGTAGAGTTATACCATAGTACTACCGGATTCTCCAGAGTTTCCAGCATATAGTCGGATTTTACTAAAGCAGCTTTTTTCTACTTTAACACGGTTATAGTTACCGCGGACGTTCACTGGCGCTTAGCACACTCAGCCCGGACGCACATCACCACATTCAGGCTAAACTTTAAGTTTTGCTCTTTATCGTATAGCCACTAGGGCGTGAGAATAAAGAGATGAAATTAATCTTTGGAGATTAAAAAGAAAAACTATAAATCTGCACTGAACGCAGTAAAGTGCGCCCGGACCGGCATGTTTAACGTTCCAGCACTGGTCAGGAGTCACCCCCTATACATCCTCTTGCGAGTTAGCAGGGAGCTGTGTTTTTGATAAACAGTCGCTCGACGTCTTTAGCTGCGCCCCCTAAACCCTTGCGGGTCGGGGGAGATCTTATCGCGAACTTACGATCGTTGTATTGCCGAGTTCCTTAACGAGGATTCACCCGTTCACCTGAGGCTACTCGCCTCGCCCACCTGTGTTGGTTTTCGGTACGGTCACTTCTAATTTGACTCTAGGGAATTTTCTCGGCAGCGTGCTCAATAAAGTTGTCTGGCGAACCAAACTTCTGGCGAGTCTCGGATTGGTGCAGCGCGGATTTGCCTGCGCTGCGTCCTCAACCTACCAATGTAAATCCAATAATACACTTTATCTACAACCCTGCGTCCTCCCATTGAAAATTAAAAGTGGTGCCGGAATATTAACCGGCTGTCCATCAGAATCGCCTCTCGGCTTATCCTTAGGACCGACTAACCCTTGGATGATTAACATTGCCAAGGAAACCTTAGGCTTGCGGTGTGCCGGTCTTTAACCGGCATTGTGGTTACTAATTCCAACATTCTCTCTTCCTAACGCTCCACCAAACCTCACGATTTGGCTTCGCAGCGGTTAGAAATGCTCCCCTACCGCCACACGTGTCTCGCTACCGCTCGCCACGGTGGAATTTCTAAATCCTAATTTCTAATTTCTAAACCCTGCCTCGCTACGCGAGGCATTTATTGGAAATTGGAAATTGGAAATTGGAAATTCCGTGTCGAACGAAAGTGAGACACGGTGACCCATATCTTCGGTATTAAGTTTTAGCCCCGTTGAATCTTCGGCGCGAAATCTCTAGACTAGTGAGCTGTTACGCA
>CAZOGP010000031.1:0-2967 GCA_964579775.1 uncultured Candidatus Saccharibacteria bacterium
GCTCGCTAGACAGCTCCCCGAGGCTTATCGCAGTCACGCCACGACCTTCATCGCCCCAACATCCCAAGGCATCCACCATACGCCCTTATGTCTTGCTCCGCCTTCTGCCAAAAAATTGACACAAAGCAGACAATAACTTAATCTATTGTAACCACTAAACGTATCTTTCTCCCTCCTTTCGTAAAGGAGGGTTGGGGAGGATTTAAAATCCACCCCTGCAATTTTTACTTACGGATACCTACGATATTCAGTTGTCAAAATGCTAACCGGTTCACCCATGTTGTCATTCCGAGCGAAGCGAGGAATCTCTCGCGCATGCGAGACCCTTCGCTTTACCAAGAATAATTTTCCCGAACAAACAAAAAACCGCTCTTTTCTGAAGCGGCGCCGCAACCACAAAAACAGAGGCCTGTTATCCGCTTCTTTGTGTTAAATATAGTTGCGTTTTATACATCTATAAACTCTATTATTTATTACCCATCCAGTCTATCAGATTATATAAGTCTGTCAAGGGCTTTCTTCTTCTCTTTCCGCAGAGGGAGGAAAAGAGGGATTTAGGGAGCCCTTTTGTGGTAATTTGTAGCGAATTCGTTGCAATAAAAAAGAGGGTCGACCGGTTTTCCAGTCGACCCTCCGACGCGTCTTATTATCTTACAGAATATATCTTCAAATCTTTCGCCGCCTCTTTTTCTAAGGCCTCTTTGCCGGAGCAAGGGAAACATTTGGAAACCGAGATCGTCATTCCCGGCCGAAGATCTTTCCTGTCATTTTCATTCCAGGCGATCACTGCTTTCAGATTATCGATGACGCCCGAGTCGATCGTGCCCGTCAGATCGACGCGCCGGCCGCATTGGCAAACCAGCATCAGTTTTTCAGGGTCGCTGCACAACGCACAAAGAAAAGCTTTACTGCTTTGCCCGGCAACCCCGCAAATAACGCATCGCCCTTGCCATTTTATTTCTTCGCACATAACCGCCTCCTTCTTGTAGAAGAACTTTTTTGATTGCCCGGACCAAATCTCAAAATATTTAAAATCTGGCCTCAGCAATCTTTTCAACGACTCAATTAATGCAACGTTTCGCCTGAGCCCATCTGGCCCTGTTGCATTTTTCCCTGAAGTATCTCGGACATTTTTCCGGCGTACCCGTCTATAATTTTCAAATATTCTTCTTCTTTATAGTTTTCATCGCCCGGGTCGGGAATATCGCCGCCGATCAGTAACTCCGCGGCCTTTGGCGCTTCATCTTTATTCGGATTCTTAGTCACATCGAAAGAAACCAGAACCTCCCTTTCTCCGCCATTGCCGACCGCACAGATAAAAGAGACGAAACCGTCGACCCCATGGGCATCCAGCGGTCCGCCCAGGGTTGTAAAAATTTTTAATTTATCCAATTGCTCGTCCGATTCCAGCCCTAATTTATCGGCCAAGGCTAAACGAAGCTCTTTAGCGAATTCCCGGACGGGATTGGTCGGATCGCTTGGCTGAAATTTCTTTGACAGCGCCACCGCTTCTCTGAACGGCAAAGAATCAGCTTGCTTAGGATGATAGCCCCGGTTAACCGCCGCTTCTTGAAGTTTTTTCAGTTCCGCCCGAAAAGCCGGATTTTCCGTGTCTAGCTTGCCCAGCAAATCAAATTCATATTCCTTACCGGAATAACGGTTCTGGTCAAAATTTTCAAACCGCGGTGCGTGCATAATTAAACAGCTTAATTTTAAGCCTTATTATGATAGCATACAAATAATGCTTATGTCAACCCAGCTACCTCTCCCTACAACTTCTTATACTCGCTATACGAATACCAAACCAATATCGCCAGCAGTAAAAATAGCCCGCCCAGCAAAAGACCGAAAGTCCAGGCGCCGGGCAGGAAAGCCGCGATGGCGGTGACGATTGCCAACGCCAAAAATAACCGACCGCCGAATTTATGAGTCCGATTCCAGACGATTTCCGAGTGCAAGGTCCAGGGCAGGCGAATGCCAATCATATAGTTCTTCTTCATCTTCGGCAATATCAAACCAAGGAACGCGAACAGCACCGCGATGCCCAGCGTCACGTAGCGCCCGACATTAACCTGATAGCCCAGGCCGACATAAAGCGTCATCAGGTAAAGCGAACCCATAAAGACCACCAATGCTGTCTTGAACCAAAAATACCAATTGGCGAAAGATTCAATATTTGACTTATGCGGGTCCATCAGCGGCAAAAAGCTCATCAGCAAATAAACGCCCAAGGTTAACAGCGGCAGGAAAATTATCGCGGCCAGGCGACTCATCCAGCCGTTTATTTCGCCGTTTATCCCCCAGTGGCTGGGCACCAAGTCCGGCAACTGCGGATACAGATACGCGCCGATGACCGCGATAATGACTATCAGGACTATCGGCAGAACTTCTTTTTTGTCGTAGAGTTTCATATGGCTAATTAGTCGTTCCGAGCTAAGCGAGGAATCTCTGACGAATGTCAGCCCGCCCATTCGGACGAGATTCTTCGGCCTTCGGCCTCAGAATGACAAATTATATAAAATATTTAAAATTATTGACTTTTTTATTCAAATTAATTATTATCAAGTATCAAACGAAGTTCTTACTAAAAAACGAGGGGGGTATTGTGATGAAAATACATGATACGACGGCAAGACAGGAGGCCGATGAAAGATTGGCCGACGCTCAAAAAGGAATTAAGGCTCTCCGAGAATATCTGACAACGCTGGACGAACAGATAAATATCCACCGAGAGCAAAACCGAGGGCTAGGATTTCATATCGATTGGGGCACCCAGCTAATTAACAAAGCTCTCATCGTCTACAACGAAATCGTCCGCTGCAACGGCGCTACGCTGGTCAGGGCGACACTAGTCCGGGCAACTGAACCGGCTAAAGACGAAACTGTCCTGGTTACTTGCGAGCCCAACGGCACCAAGTGCAATATTTGCGGTTTGCAGATTCCCGACGGAGATTCCATGTGCGGCAA
>CAZOGP010000031.1:3067-8410 GCA_964579775.1 uncultured Candidatus Saccharibacteria bacterium
GCCAGTAGTAAGGCGATGAACACCAGATAAAAAAACGCAGCCGATTTCCGTCACCGCTTGCGGATGACCACAAATAATTGGAGACGGAAAAATATCTTCACGCATTTTTTGCTTTTTTACGATGCCTAAACACTTTTAAGCGATAGCGTAAAAGTGTTTAAAAATACCTCGGGAAAACTGCCGGTTGTTGGCGCGTAGCGCGGTTTGAATTCTCTATTTATTCAAAATAGCCGACGCGACTGAAGATAATAAATTAAACATTGAGGAAATGAATCCTTCTTCGTTTGATGCTTGCGGCGCCGGTTCGCTTGGCGGCGGCGCAACTGGCGCTGGCGCCTGAAATTCCGCTGGGGGCGCTTGTTGAACAGCCGGTACGGATTCTATCTGCGGAGCAGGACCAGTCTGGAATTCAGGCGGCGCCTGTCCCGGCTCGCCAACTGGCGGCTGAATAAGCTGGCCTTCCTGCAATGGCATAGCTGGATTTAAATTATTTAACTGATTAAATTGGACCTCTGGCGGCGGCGCGCCAAACTCGGGTTGCCCCGGTTCCATTCTCTCTCTTTGCTCGCCCGGCAAACTCATTCCTTGCCCCGGTTCATTCGCGCCTGACTGAGAAGGTTGTTGCTGGCCATCCTCTCTTCTGGGAACTTGAAAATTTCCCGACGGCATTTGTTGTTGATTTGGGTCACCCGGTTCGCTTCCCGGAGACGGCGGCACGGTAAATCTCGCGCATGTCTCCTGATTAGCGGAATCGGAACAAAATTTCATACAAGCGGTCGGCGAGTCGCAACCGCCCGGCCCGGGTTGCCCGCCGCTTTGCCTATTGGACTCGGTCCCCGGCATGGCGGGGATATCTCCGCCCTGACCCGGCGGAAGGCCGGCGCCAAACATTGAACAAACATCATTATTGGCCGCTTCGGAACAAAAAGCCGTGCATTCCTCCTGGCTCTTGCAGCCGCCCGGCCCCATAAATTCGCCATTATCTCCCAACGCGCCCTTTGGCGGCGCCATATACCCGCGCTCTTTCATTTTTGCTGCTTCCTCTTCGCTCATCATCCCACTGCTTATCGCGAATTTAACGCATTCCTCACCGTTGGCGGGGTTGTCGCAAAGAGACTTACACTCGTCCTTGCCTTTGCACCCGCCCGGCCCTCCCTGCATCATCATCTTGGGCCCCATTTTTTTCGCCATCTGATATTCTTCTTCATTCATCAGACCGTTTTGTTTACCAAAATCAATGCAAGCATCAAAATTTTTCTCATCGCCGCAAAAAGTATCACATTGTTCTTTGTCTTTACAGCCGCCCGGCCCTCCCTGCATCATCATCTTGGGCTCCATTTTTTCGCCATCGCGTATTCCTCCTCGCTCATAATTCCGTTCTGACGGCCAAATTCCAGGCAAGTATCAAAATTGACTTCCTGCTGGCAATAAGCGTCGCACGATTCTTTACTCTTGCAGCCGCCCGGCCCCTTGCCGCCGGTCTTTTTAATCATGTCTTTTTCCTGCGCGGTCATCAATCCATTCTTCTCGGCAAATGAAATACATTCATCCAGGTTTGCCTCGTTTTCACAATACGCGTCGCAGGCCTTTTTCCCCTGGCAGTTGCCCGGTCCCTTGCCACCGGTCTTTTTAATCATCTTCACCTCTTCCGGCGAGATCAACCCAGCTTTGGCGCCAAAAGCCACACACTCATCCAAATGGGCTCTGTCGGCGCAATAAGCGTTGCACGCTTCCTGTCCTTGGCAGCCGCCGGGCGTATTGGTCCCTTCTTCGGCCAATTTCAACATTTTCTTGGCTTGGTCAATATCCTGCTTTGGCATCATCCCGCGGCTTTGGGCAAAATCCAGGCAAGAAGACTGATTGGCTTTGATATCGCAATATTTTTTACACGCTCCCTTGTCAGCGCAATTGCCCAGCTCCTTTATCGGATAAACAATAGCGCTATCGTCTATGTTTTGCGCCAGCACCAGATTAACTTTGAACGCGCCGATGCCAATGCCGACCAGATAAAAGACCAAGACAAATAAAACAATTTTTAAAAGTTTTTTGGACATAGGATTATATGACAAGGCGCGGCCCCGCTTAAGCGGGGCCGCGCCCTATTTTTATTCGAAAGGATTAGTCTTTACTTTATTGAACGGGTTGGTTTCGGGCAGGTTCTCCATAGGGTTCGTGATTACGCCCGCGTCCGTCTTTTTTTGTTCCAAAGAAAAATCCTGCATGCAGGTTACGGCCGTGTGCGCCTTAACGCCAACTATGTCTTTTCCTTTTTTTAATCCCAGATAATAAGCGCCAACACCCAAACCCGCCAACACCAAAACTACCGCTATTAAAATAATAGTAAACTTTTTATTATCCATAAAATTATGATTGCCGCCAACCGGCCAAAACATGAACCCGGCTCAAATTTTGCCCATTGACGACTGATTATTATATCTGTTTTTATTATACTCTTTCTGTAAATATTTTTATCCACAACCCAAAAAGCAACCCCGCAGATGCGGGGTTGCTTTAAGATAGCAATCCTTAAAAAGATGTTACTTTTTCGCGCCCAAAATACGGAACATCTTGGTGCCGCAGGTCGGGCAAATGCCCGTCATCGCGCGGCGCGCCACGCCACCCTTGCCCTTCATGGCAACTTCTTTGGGGTCCTTCATCTCTTTTTTGGCCTTGCACTTGACACAATAAGCTTCGGTCATAGTTTTTATGTTTATTAAGCTTACTTATATAGGGTATTACATACCCTATATTTTGTCTTCGCTCGGACAATATGTTCCGCTAGGCGAAACGCATTATCCTCGCTAGTCAAAATTAATACTTACTTATTAGTTCTAATTTAGCACAAATCCCGAATAAAGGCAATAGCCAGCCGCGGATTAACGCGGATGGGTTCAAACCGCGGATATACGCGGAAATATAAAATACGCTATCTATTCAAAAATTTAAACTTAAATATGCGTAAAGAATTGAGCAAAGGCAAAAAATCAGTCAGAAAATTATAAGCCGCCGCGCTACTGGGGTTTAAAAATCCGCCAAAAACCAAGATAAGGCCAAACAGGTTTACCGCACCCCAGACCCAAAGGTCCTGGTTGATTATTTTCATCGTAAAACGACCGAGGCTCATCGTCTCCACTAATCCCCTTAGGTTGTCTTTGGCCAAAACAACATCCGCTGATTCAATGGCCGCGTCCGAACCGATAGAACCCATGGCAATGCCGATATCAGCCAACGCCAGGGCGGCTGCGTCATTGACCCCGTCGCCCACCATCGCCACTTTATATTTCTGGTTTAAAACTCCTTTTAAAAAATCCTCTTTATCCTGGGGCAATAAATTCGCCTGGACTTCATTTATCCCAACCGCGCCGGCCACTTCAGCGGCAATCTTTTCATTGTCACCGGTCAGCATCACCAGGCGCTGAACGCCCAAATTTTTTATCTGATCCAGCGTGGCTGGCGCGGCAAGGCGAATAGCGTCGGAAAACGAAATAAAACCCAAGGCTTCCTCGCCAATGCCCAGCGCCGTTAAAGTCCGCCGTTTCTTTTTTTGCTCTTCTATTTCGCCCAGCTCCATCTGGGAAAACTTCACGCCGTTATCTCTTAAAAATTTTATCTTGCCGGCCACCAATTCCTGACCGTCAACTTGCCCCTTAATGCCAAAACCGGGCTCTTCATGGACCAAAATGATCGGCGGCGCTTGGATATTTTTCTGGATAATATAATCTTGCACCGCTTTGGCGGTCGGATGCGAAGAGTCTTGCTCGGCCGCGCCCAGCAACGCCAAAAATTTTTCTTTGGGAAAATCATGAAAAGTAATTATCTCCATGACTTGCGGCCGACCCTCAGTGATAGTGCCGGTTTTATCAAAAACCATCACCTTAACCTTGTTCAAACCTTCAATAAAAATACCGCCCTTAACAATGATCCCGCGCTTGGCCAAGGCCGCGGTAGCGGCGCTGAAAGCCAAGGGGATCGCCACGGCCAGATCATCGGCGCAAGTGACCAAGAGGATCGACAACGACAAGCCCAGGCTCCGGGTAAAATAATAAACAGCGGCCGCGCCCAGCAAGGTCGCCAGAATGTACCAGCTGGTAAATTTTTCCGTTACCGAGGCGATCGGCGCTTTGCTCTCCTGTGATTTTTCCACCAGTTCCAATATCTTGGCAAAAGCGGTGTCTGCCCCGACTTTCACAGCCTTCACGATCAGCGATCCGCCAACATTCAAAGTAGAACTAAAAACTTCGTCCCCGGTCTTTTTGCTCACCGGGCTTGATTCGCCGGTCAGAGAAGATTGGTCAACGCTGGCCTCGCCCGACTGCACCACGCCGTCAATTGCCAGGCGCTCGCCCGATTCAACTAAAATCAGGTCTCCCACCGCCACCTCTTCTATACCGACTTCCATTGATTTACCATCCGCCACAAGCAAATGGACCTTTGTCGGCCGCAATTTCAAAAGCTCGGCAATTGACCGCTTGGCGCGGCTGGCGGTATAGCGGGTAAAAAGCCGGACCGAAGCCAGCATCAAACTTATAAAAATGGCGCTTCGCCATTCATGGGCCAGTAAAGAAAATATCAAAGCCACGCTGGCTAAAAGATCGATCGTTAAGTGGCGCGAGATAAGAGATTTTACGGCATTAAAAATCACCGGCAAAAGCCCGGCCACGGAAATAAAAATCAGCAGCGACGCGTCCAACGCCCTGACAGCCGGATTTATAAAGTCAACCGCTAAAACTAAAGTTGAGCTTAAAACCAAAAACGAATCAATCCAAAAAAATAATGAATTGTCGTTCAAAGAAAAAGCGGAGATTTGATGATGTTTTTTTGGCATATAGTAGAAGCTGCCTTACGCCAACTGATAAAAGCCACTTCCAGCAAAGGTATCTATCCGTTGTACCCAACCCCCAAGCGAGGAATTGCTTGTCTGAAACGCTCAGTTTTGTAAGCGGGCACGGTTTTCCGCGTTAGCGGAAAGAGCGAGCAAAACTGGCGAGTAAAAATTTCACGCTGGGAAAATTTTACGATTTCAGAAAGGAATTCCGAGCAAAGTCTATATCTTCTTTTTTAAGCCGTATTTCCCTACTAAAAAATCTAAAATAAAAAAAGCGGCTAATCCTATAAACAATGCGTACTCGGTAAATTTTAAATAATGCTTGATATATTGGAAAGACGCGCCGGATAGATACCCCAACCCTCCAATAATAACGGTCCAGGCTAAATTAGCGATAAAATCGTCTTTCAAAAATTCCTTGAATTTTAATTTAAGCACGCCGGCCCGCGCCAAGATAAAATGGTGCGCCCCGTAAACGAACTTAGAAATAAAGATCGTGCGCAAAGAATTATTTAATA
>CAZOGP010000032.1:0-8402 GCA_964579775.1 uncultured Candidatus Saccharibacteria bacterium
AGCCTTTAGCCTCTGTCAATCTTTTCCGGCCACAAACCTCTTCGCCAATTTATACTCAATCGGCCAGGCAAAAAATTTCAATTTCCAACGCAGTTGGCAGGCCAACACAAAGAGCAACTTTAACAGTTTCCGCGCTTTGACCGACGAACCCATGGCGCTTTTGACGCTTAAGGCGCCGAAACGCACATAAGCTTCCATTGATTCAACAAAATCTTGGTCTTCTTTTTTTATCCAAGGAAAATTTTTCACTGACAAATAATTCAGCTCGTTTTCCGACAGCCGCGCCCAGTCTTCCAACGTTTTAGGCTCCCGCCAGCCGCTAGCCAGGCATTCCTCGTATAATTCCGAACCAGGATAAGGCCGAAACGCCTGCGGGCCTAAAATTTGGATTTCCGGACTTAGTTTTACCAACCGGTCAATTAAATTTAGAGTTTCCATCATCTCGCCGCGCGTTTCACCAGGCAAACCGATCATAAAAGAATATTGCGGTGTTATGCCGTGGCGCAAAGCGGCTTTAGCCGAATTTATGACGTCCTCGGGATTAATGTCTTTTTTCATTTTTTTTAAAAGCCGAGGGCAGCCTGATTCGGCGCCAAAAGACAAAAGGTAACAGCCGCTTTGCTTTAATCGCGCCATGAATTCGTCGTCAATCATGCCTTCTTTTATATAATTGGCGCGCACCGTGGTCTCCCAGGGGATGGTTAAATTCTCTTCTATCATGCCGTCGATGATCGCTCTGGCGCGCTTCAGGTCAACAAAAAAATTTTCGTCCCAAAACCGCAACTGCTTGCCTTTAAAATACGGTTTGCTTTTTATAATCCTTAAATCTTCCAACACTTGCTCGGCCGGGCGCGGCCGCCAAGAATTTTTTAAGATCGCGTTGACGCAAAAGCTGCAGCGGTGCGGACAGCCGCGCGAAGTTAACGACGGAATTAAGGTCAATCGCTCCAAAATTTCCTTTGGCATAAGCTCCCATTTAAACAAGGGCAACTTTGCCGGATCATGGAGCGCGCGCCTTATTGGCCTTAATCAAACCGTTTTCTTTATAAACTATGCCGTCCACTTCCGCCAAAATTTTCCCCGACGCGATTTCATAAAGCGTTTCTTCGCCCTCGCCCACGCTAACTATGTCTAAGAGCTCGTGTTTCACGGTTTGCTCGGAAAAAAAGGTAGGGTGTGAACCGCCCCAGATAATTTTACAATTCGGATTTATCTCTTTAAGCAATCGGGAAAGTTTTAGCGCTTCTCCGACCTGCATGGTCATAACCGTTAAGGCGGCAAAGGCGCAATTCGGCGCCTCGGACTTAAGCCTGTCTAAATAATTCTCTTGCCTGGCGCCATCAATAATTTCCACGTTAACGCCACGGCTGTCCAGATAAGACGCTATATTTAACAGGCCAACCGATAATGACGTGTCGTAGCTGGCTTTGGCTATGTTAAAGGGCGGATTTATCAATAAAATTTTATTCATAATGTTTGACGCAAAAGGTCGATGGTTTTTTTAACCGCCGCTTCCCAGCTGAAAATCGGCAACTTAGCGCTGGCGTTTTGGGCGAATTTTTTCCCTAGCTCCGGATTTTTTAAAATTTTTATCATGGCGCCGCTTAATTCAGCCGCATTATTATAAGGCACTAAAATGCCGCTCTTGCCGGATTCAACCACTTCCAAATTGCCGCCGATGTCGGTTGAAACAATGGGCGTGTTGGCCCTCATCACCTCCAATAAAGTATGGGACATGCCTTCATAATTGGTGTTTAAAACAAACAGGTCGGCCGCGCGAAAATAGCGCATGATTTCTTCGTGTTTTATCGCGCCCAACAGGTGAACGTATTTTTCCATCTTTAATTCGCGCGCCAGATTTTTCAACCTCTCCATCTCTTCGCCATCACCTAAAATTAATAAGTGAACTTTATTTTCCAGCTCTCGCTGAACCGCCGGCAGGCTTTCTATCAGACCGCCAAAGCCTTTCCAGGGATTTAGCTTGCCGGCCGAAACGATAATTTTAACGCCGGAGCCGTAAGCCTCCCGAATTCCGCTGATTTGCTCACGGCTGACGCTATCAACGATAAAATCAACTGAATTATAAATTACTTTTATTTTCCCCCGATTAACTCCGATTTTTTCCGCCACCGAACCCAGGTATCGGCTGACCGCGATTAAAGCGTCGGCTTCCACCATGATTTTTTTCCGCCTGACTTTTAATTTTTCAATTTTCGCCCCGTAAGTTTTTCTTAAAAATTCGTCCAAGCCGTCGCTTGTCCAGCCGGCCTGGGCGGACTTTTCCCAGGCGCTGTCCCCGGCGAACCTGATGATATATTTCTTTCCGGTTAATTTTTTCACCAAATATGAAAAGTAGCCGGCGCTATAAACGTCGGTGGCATAAAAAATGTCGGCCCAACCGGATAAAATCAATAGCCGCAAAAAATATTTTAAATGCATGAGCGGGCTTATTTGGCGGCGGCTCACTCGATAAACTATGCCCTTTTCTCCCGCTTGCGCCGGCGAGTCGGAATAAGTTATAACTTTAACGGCATAGCCGTTGTCATTTAAAGCCTTGGGCAAAGCTTCCAGCATGGTGGCCGGTCCGCGGTAGTCGGGCGGATAAATTCCGGTGACGATTAAAACGTTTTTTCCCGGCATGGTTTTATTAAAAATAAAAAATTTATAAACAAACCAGCTTTCCACGGCTAAAATCGCGCTAACGATAAATTGCGCCAATAAATACCAAATGCCAAGCCCGTCAACCAACAAATAAAGCAATGCCGTATTAAAAACCAAATTAATTAAAGCCACGATTAGATAACCGGCCAGCTGGCGGTAAGTCCCGTCTTTTTTGACGTCGGAGAAAGTCCAAAGTTTTTGCAAATAAAAACCCACGAAAAAAGACAAAATGAAAGCGATTACCGCCGAAAGCAAATACCAAATGCCCAAAATATCGGTGAAATAATAAAGTAAAGCCAAATGCGCCAAGGCCGCCGTGCCGCCGGAAATAAGGTATTTAAAAATCATATTAAATCTTAAAAACAGTTCCGCCATATATTTTTTTATTTGCTTAGCCCGTACCAAATTATCTGCCCGACCGCGGCCAGTCCGTCGCGCCAGTTTATTTTTTTGCCCTCCTCGTAAGTGCGGCCGGAATAAGATACACCCACTTCGTAAATTCTTAGCTTGTGTCTGGCCGCTAAAACCGTAATCTCCGGCTCAACGCCGAAGCGGTCGGCGGTCAGGCGCGGCAAGATTTTATTCAGGGCGAGGCGGGAAAAAACTTTATAGCCGGTTTCCATATCGCTTAAATTCAAGCCGCTCGTCAAATTGGATAAAAAGGTTAAAAATCGGTTGCCTAAAAAATGCCAATAGAATAACACCCGGTGCGCTTCCGAGCCGATTAACCTTGAGCCGTAAACCACGTCGGCTTTGTCGTCAATTATCGGCTTGATTAATTTAGCGTATTCATTGGGGTCATATTCCAAATCCGCGTCTTGGACGATGATGATGTCGCCGCTGGCCGCGCCGAAGCCGCGCCGTAAAGCCGCGCCTTTGCCGTAATTTTTATCCTGAAAAAATATTTTATATTTATTTTCTCCCAAATTTTTTAAAATTTCCGTGGTACCGTCGCTTGAGCCGTCGTCAACAATGATAATTTCTTTTTCCAAATTCAAATTTACCGCGGCCACGCGCTTGATTATTTCCAAAATAGTGTTTTTTCATTATAGGCCGGGATAACAATTGACAGTTTGGGCATAATTATAAATTATCAAAAATATTTTTCATTTTAGAGGAAATCATCTCCCAGCTATATTTAGCTTCAACCATTTTATTCGCTTTATTCGCAACTTCCCGTACTTTATCCTTATTTTTTTCATCAAAAACATATTTAATTTTTTCCGCGATGCTGCGCGGATTTTTTACCTCGCAAAACCAGCCGGTCTCGCCATCGCGCAAAAAATCAGGGATGCCGCCAACCGGCGAAGCGATTACCGGCACGCCGGCGGCCATGGCCTCCAAAAAAGAAATACCCTGGCCCTCGGATAACGATGGCCGTACGAACACGTCGGCCGCGGCCAAATAATTCGGAACCGAATCATTATCAACCGCTCCCAGCATTTTTACCTTATCCTGTAATTTTAAATTTACAATTTTAGATTTTAATTTTTTTTCCAACTCTCCGGCGCCGATTACTGCCAACTTCACGTTGTCCGGCAGGAGCCGCATTGCTTCGATTAAATATTCTAAGCCGTTTTTTTCAACCAAACGCGATACGGTAACGATAACTTTTCCTTCAGCTTTTAGATTTAAATTTATAACTTTAAACTTTTCTGAATTTACTCCGTTCGGCACGACTTCAATCGGACATTTCGCGCCTTGTTCCTCCGCCCAGTTAGCCAAAAAAGCGCTGATAGCCTGGATATAATCGGCGCGGCGGAAAATTTCTTTAAACGTTTTTCTAAAAAACCCGACTCGGCGGCTTATATATTTTAAGTCATCACCTTCCTGCAAAGTCAGCAAAAACGGCATGGCTGGATGATTTTTTTTAAAAAAACCGGCCGCAAAGCCGCCATAGCTGGCCATTATCGCCCAGATTAAATCGTATTTATTTTCTTTATGTAATTTTTCCGCGATTTTATGCCCGTAAAAAGCCAACAGATATTTATCAAACAGCGGCCAGCCGATGCCAACGCGATGAATAGTTATGTTGCCGATTTTTTCTTTTCGAGGCAGCTTTCCGCCAAATCGCGCCGTTATCATGTCAAACTGTATTGTCTGCGTCCGCTCGGTTATCTCTTTAACCGCGATTTCCGCTCCGCCAATAAAAGGCAAATACGCCGTGGAAAATATTAAAATTCTCATTATTTAATTAAATTTAATTACTTGGGCCGGTCTAATTTTTTCTCCTGTTTGTTAATCAGCTTGGCGTAAGTGTATCTCACCTGATTGACGAAACTTCTTTGGTCCGCCTGCTTAATGGTGAAATCCAAGTCCGGCTCAATCAGTTTTAAATTTCTTTCCAAGGAGACGTCCGACAAAAAGACCGAATCAGCCTTCTTCAAAACGGCTTTATATATAAAATTGGCCAGCTTTGCCCTTAAAGTTTTACGCCCGCGAATTTCGCTTTTAGAAAAAATGAAAAGCAACAAAACTTTTTTGGAAAATAGTTTAAACATCATGGCCGCTAAGGCGCCGTAGCTGGACATGACCGACCAGGCGAAGCGGAAATTATATTTTTTATTCAGCCGTCGAGCCTTAAAGGCGCCGGTTAAAAGCAAAATATATTTGTCCGAAGAACCGCCCCGGCCCAGGCGGTAAATATGGGTATTGTCGATTTTTTCATATTTAGCCAATTCTTTTTTATTCCTGGCGGTAACCACGTGAAACTCGGTATCCGGCATTAATCGCGCCAAGTCAAACAAGGCTTGCTCGGCCGGGCCCATGTCCGGAAAATACCTGATGGTAAAAGCCAAAATCCTTTTTTCCGGCAAATCCAAGGTTTTAAAATAAGCGATGGTTTTGGTTAGTCCGTCAGCCAAAGAGGTTCTCGGCTGCCAGCCCAGTTTGTCTTTGGCCAAGCCGATATCCGGGCACCTTCGTTTCGGGTCGTCGGTGGCTTTTTCGCGGCGGACGATTTTTGAGCTCGAGCCGACCTGGCCGATAACTTTTTCCGCCAGCTCTTTAATGGTAATTTCTTCCGGGTTGCCTAAATTGACCGGCCCGATAAAATCTTTTTTCTTCATCATCAGGTCAATGCCTTGAACCAGGTCGTCAATGTATTGAAAACTTCTGGTCTGACTGCCGTGGCCGTAAATTTCCAAATCTTTGCCGCTTAAAGCGTTGACGATGAAATTAGTCATGGCTCGGCCGTCATTTATGTCCATATTAAGCCCGTAAGTGTTAAAAATCCTGATAATTTTTATATCCACGCCGTACTCGCGATAATAATCCATAAACAGGGTTTCGGCGCACCTTTTGCCCTCGTCATAGCAAGCGCGTGGCCCCAAAGGGTTGACGTTGCCGTTATAGGTTTCGGCCTGCGCCGGCACTTCCGGGTCGCCGTAAATTTCCGAAGTGGAAAATTGCATGACGCGAGCGTTATTAACGCGCGCCAACTCCAGTATATTTATCACGCCAAGAGTATTGGTCTTAATGGTATGGATCGGGTCGTATTGGTAGCTGGTGTATGAGCCGGAGCAGGCTAAATTAAAAATCCAATCAAATTTTTCTTTAAATTTTATCGGCTGGTTGATGTCATGCTTAATGAAACTAAAATTTTTATTTTTAAAAAGACGGCTGATGTTTTTATTGGTGGTAGTGGTTTGCAGATTATCCAGACAAATTACCTTATGGCCTTCGGCTAAATATTTTTCGCATAAATGCAAACCGATAAAGCCGGCGCCGCCAGTTATTAAAATTGTTTTCATGTTATTAATAATATAATTTATACCATTCCACGAATTTTTTAATGCCTTGCTCTAGGCTAGTTTTGGGCCGGTAATTTAACAGCTTTTTGGCTTTTTTAGTGTCCGCCCAAGTGGCGGTAACGTCGCCGGCTTGCATGGGCAAATATTTTTTCTTGGCCTTTACCCCAAAATACTTTTCCAATAAGCCGACCAGGTCCATCAGCTTTTCCGGCCGGTCATTGCCTAAATTTATAATTTCATAAGTAAAATTTCTTTTAAGCGCGCTCATTACGCCGGCGACAATATCGTCCACGTAGGTAAAATCGCGCCGCATTTTACCGTGGTTGTAAATTTCAATCGGCTTGTTTTTTCTCATCAAATCCGCGAATTTAAAATAGGCCATGTCCGGCCTGCCCCAAGGCCCATAAACCGTAAAAAACCGCAAAGCGCAAATTTTCATGCCGTAAAGCTTATAAAAAGCGTGGGTTAAATGTTCGCCGGATTTTTTGGTGGCGGCATAAAAAGACACGGGCGAGTCCGTCCGGTCGGTTTCGCGAAACGGCCGCTTGGAGTTTTGCCCGTAGACCGACGAGGAAGAGGCGAAAATGAATTTTTTTACCTTAAACTGCCTGGCCAGCTCCAGTAAATTTAATGTGCCTAAAACGTTGGATTTTTCGTAAGCGTCCGGATTGGTTAAGGAGTACCTGACTCCGGCTTGCGCCGCCAGGTGGCAGATATAATCAAATTTGTGCTTTTTAAAAATTTTTCCCAGCGCGGCCTTATGGCTAATATCGGCTTTATAAAATTTAAATTTTTTGCCCTTTAATAAAATCTTAAGCCGGTCGCGCTTAAGCTTCGGCTCGTAATAATCATTTAAGTTGTCGATAATGACAAGGCGATTATTTTGTTCAATTAATTTTTTTGCCAAATGCGCGCCGATAAAACCGGCGCCGCCGGTAACCAATATTTTAGCCATATTATTTTTTAGCCAACGCCCAAGCAATGGTATTTTTGATGCCTTGCTCTAATTTAACTTTCGGCCGCCAGCCCAAGACTTTTATCGCCTTGCCGCTGTTTAACACGCTGCGCCTAACTTCTCCCAGCCGGTCTTTCTCTTTGCGATAAACGAATTTTTCACCCGCGGCTTTTTTTATGGCCCTGATTATTTCCGCCAGGCTGATTTCTTTGTTATTGCCGATATTGAACACGCCTTGCTCTTTAGACGACATGGCGCGCAAGCAGGCGTCCGCCACGTCGGAAATGTAGACAAAATCCCGGGTTTTACTGCCGTCGCCGTAAAGCACGCTGGTTTTTTTACCGACCAGGTTATGCGTAAAAATGCCGATGACGCCGCATTCCCCGCCGCTATACTGCCTGGGCCCGTAGACATTGGCCAGCCTTAAAACCGCGCACTCAATGCCGTATATATCACGGCAAAGCTCCAGATACCTTTCAGCCGCGTATTTATGGATGGCGTAAGGCGACCCCGGCTTGATTAGGGTTTCTTCCGTGGCCGGCTTCAAGCAGTCGCCGTAAAGCGCGCCGCCGGTGGAGATAAAAATCACTTTTTTAACTTTTGCGAGGCCGCAATTTTTAAAAACATTCCAGCTGCCCATGGCGTTGACCCGGTTGTCAAATTCCGGATTTTTAACCGACTCCCTAACGTCGATTTGCGCGGCCAAATGGAAAACATAATCAAACTTCCCCCGCTTAAAAATTTTAGCCAGGCCGGGCGAGCAAATATCCAGCTTATAAAATTTGGCCTTTGGGCTGATATTTTCCTTTTTTCCTCTGGACAAATTATCAACAACCGTGATGCTATGTCCGCGCTTTACCAATTCGTCAACCAAATTTGAGCCGATAAAGCCGGCGCCGCCGGTAACCAATATTTTTTTCATAAAGTTGCTTTTATTGACTGCGAGCCGACCGCGATAATATTAAAACCGGCCCCTCTAAGCTCGTCATATTTCTGCGCCAGCAGGCGGCGGCCGTCCATGACAATCGCGCCCT
>CAZOGP010000033.1:0-4842 GCA_964579775.1 uncultured Candidatus Saccharibacteria bacterium
ATTTTTTCGCCCAAAATCCCTTACGATTTGGTCGCCGAGCGAAGCGAGGCGAACCAAAACTCTTTGACTTTTCCTTTCTGGTGCCCGGGGCGGGAGTCGAACCCGCACGAGCTTACGCTCACTCGATTTTAAGTCGAGGCTGTCTACCAGTTCCAGCACCCGGGCATAAAACACCGCCGTAGTTTATCATCTTATTTTCGTCTCGCAAACATTTGATGCACTTTAGGTTTTTTCTGTTTAGGCAGAAAGCATTTTTATAATAAATTTGTTGTAATATGATTTTTGCGGCTAATTTGCCGAATTTTAATATGCAAATAGGATTTTTTTGATAGCCGCGATTGTAATAAGTATGTAATCTTCCCCTTACTTTAAAATATGATTCCGTTTCATTCTTTAACCAATTAATAAAAATTGGAGCAGCTGAGGTTACTCTTAATGACCATTGCCTATGTAAATTCGTCTTGTGGATCCAGGTAGAGATGCAGCCATCGCCGTCTATAACTCCCCTTAAAAAATCGGAGAAGTATTTATGTTCGATCTTCATTTTTCCCAGAGTCAACGACTTTGCTTGTGTTAAACCGAGGCTAACAAGATATCTATAAAAGTTTACATCGCCGAATTGAAGAGCGGAATACCTTTTTTCTTTTGACGAGCCGCGGCTTTTTCTTCCAAGCTTGCTTTTTATGCCTAATATTTTTCTGACAGAATAAAGATATTTTCTATCTTTTGATGTTATATCAATATGTCGGTCATCTTTGCTTAAATTGCCATCGGAAGCGATTAAGCCGATGGCATACCAAAGATTTTTTGGTTTAATTAATTTTAAGTCAACCATGCTAACATTATAACATAGATGGCAGGAAAACTTAAATGTTAAATTTTTGAGGCCTGGGCGAGAATTGCACTCGCGTATAACTCTTTTGCAGAGAGTCGCCTTGCTGCTTGGCTACCAGGCCATATTATATTAAAAACTTCTTACCAATTACTTGCCCGCCGAGGCCTTGGCGTAGGCCTGACTACCAGGCCATTTGCTGGCTTAATTTAAGCATAAAAAAAATAGAAGTTCAATCATTTTTACGCCCCCTCTCCTCGGTTGAGCGTAAAGCTCCGTGGGAGCCGCGCTCCTTTACGGAGGAGAGGGCGGGGGGTGAGGTGGCGCCTGGAGTCCTGACTTTAGTCAGAGACTCGTCTCTCGCTAAAGCGAGGACTCCAAAATCATCACCCCCTCTTAATCCCCCCCTCGTCTGCCTTCAACTGGCCCTGAGGGGCCGTTCAGGCCCTCGAACGGGAGGGGGAGAGAAATTTGTAAATTTATTTGCCGGCGGCCAGGAGGAGTTTTTCTATCCGGGCGATGATCTCTTCCGGGCTTTTGTCCGAACGGAAGCCCGCGGCTAAGCGGTGCCCCCCGCCGCCAAACGCCGCGGCCAGGCTCGCTACGTCCACTCCCCTGTCTTGCTGGGAACGCAGCGAAACGTCAAACAGCCCCGGCGTTTTTTCGGTAATGGTGAAAGCAACTTTGGCTTCCGGCGCGGAACTCAGGATACTGGACAAATTTAAATCGTCAAACCCGGCCATGGCGTGGCTGAAGGTTTCATATTCAACCACGGCAAAGATCAGGTGGCTCGCGGCCCGGATTTTAATCTTATCAAAAACTTCGGTGAGCAGGATTATTTTTTCATCCGGGTTAACGTTATAGGCGGCCTGGGAAATTTTTTGGAGCGAAGCGCCTCGGAGCATCAACTCCCCTGCGATCTTTAGAGTTTGGGCCGAGGTGTTGGCGTGGCGGAAGCGGCCAGTGTCGTCCATCATGCCGGCCAGCAGGCAGGCGGCCGCGATATTGTCGATGGGTGCTTCTAAAAAATTAAGAAAAGTATAAATTAACTCGGAAGTGGAAGAAATTTTTGGGTCAACGATCTTTAGGCCGAGATGCTGGCCGACCGCGTGGTGGTCAAAAGATAAAATCTTAGCCTCAATATTCGGATAAGCGTTTAAAATTTCCAGGCGGGCGGGCGTGCCATAATCCAGGCCGATAATTAGGTCGATTTTAGCGGGATCCAAATTATCAACGATTTTAGACGCGGGCAGCAAGCGAAAAAAATCCGGTACCGGCGCTAAACTGAAAGGCAAGGAATCTTTTCCTATCTGGCGTAAAACGCTGGTCAACGCTAACAAAGAACCCAGGCCGTCAAGGTCGGGGTTCTGGTGCGTGGACAGCGCGATATGGCGGGCGCCGTCGATAAGGTTTTTAGCTTGGGTAAAAAGAGAGGTCATCGGGGTGTCTTTGTCGTGCCAAACTTGTTTCGGCACCTATCTTATAAAGAGATCCCGAAATAAATTCGGGATGACATTTTTGTTTACGATTAATCCTTTTTAATTTTATTTATCAGTTCTTCCACGTGTTGACTGGCGGCTTCATCAATATTTATCACAAAACGCATTTTGGGCACGGGATGTATTTGCAGGCGTTTGTTTATTCCTTGCTGGAGATGCCAGATATGAGCGTTCAACTTTTTCAGCGCGGCAGTCCTTTGGCTGTCCGGCCAGACGCTGAAAGTTACGGTGGCCTCTTTTTGGTCTTCGGTGGTATCAACACCCATGACGGTCACTAAAACTCCTTCGCCGAATTCTTCTTCGCGGAGCAGTATTTGGCTAAGTTCCAGTTTTATGAGTTCGTTGATTTTGGCGAGTTTATGCGCCATTTATTTGGAGTAATCACTAATATACGAATGGCCGCAAATATACGAATATACGAATTTCATTCGTATATTATTTCAGATTCGTATATTCGCGATTACTCTTATAATTCTCGTTTTTTCTTCTCTTCCTTATATGTTTCCAGAATATCTCCTTTTTCCACCAGGTCCTTGCTTTCAAACGCCAGGCCGCATTCCCGGTCCTTGCCTACTTCGTCGGTGTCTTTTTTATTTTGCTGGAGCTGGACAATGCGGCCGGCGCCGACGAATTCTTGGTCGCGGAGAATGTCGGCTAGCGCGCCGCGTTCAATTTTACCGCTGGACACTTTGCCGCCGATGATCTGCTGCTGGCCGTTGACCTTGAAGATCTGAATAATTTTTACTTGCCCCAATTTTTTCCGGACTACTTCCGGCGTCAGGAAGCGCGAGGCGTCGTGGCGGATGGTTTGGATGAGTTCGTAAATTATGGACGAAAGCGCGAATTTAACGCCCCGGCGCTGGGCCAAGTTTTCTATGCCGACGCTGTTTTTAACGCGAAAGCCGTAGATCTTGGCTTTTGCCGATTCGGCGAGCTGTATGTCTGTTTCCGTGATATCCCCTACTTCCGCTTTGATGACGCGCAGCCGCACTTCTTCCTGCGGCACACTTTTTATCACTTCGTGGATGGCTTCCAGCGATCCGAACACGTCAGCTTTCAAAATCAAGTTAAAAATCTTCTGGCCTTCCGCGACGTTCAAGAACTCGGCTGGTTCCCTTTTTTGTTTTTCCTGGGGGCCCTTGATCGCCACTTTGGCGCGGGCTTCTTCCAATGAAGCCATAGCTTGCCAGGTTTCTCCGACCGGCGGGACCTCCGAAAAGCCCGAGATTAGCACTGGCGTTGACGGGCCAGCTTCCGGGAGCGGTTGGCCTAAAAAGTTTTCCATGGTTTTGATCTGGCCGAAGGTTGATTCGGCCGCTACGATATCTTTGTTAGTCAGCGTGCCATCTTTGACCAGGAGCGTGGCCGTCACTCCCCGTCTGGCGTCCATTCTGGATTCAATGATAACGCCTTGGGCGGATTTGGCAGTATCGCCCTGGAAACTTTCCATGGCCGCAATGAGTAAAATCATTTCCAGTAGCTCATCAATGCCTAGCCCCGTTTTGGTAGAAGTAAAAATGGCGGGTACTTTGCCGCCGAGCGCCTCCACCAGCACTCCTTTGTCTGCCAATTCTTTTTTGACCTTATCGGGCAGGGCGTTGGGTTTGTCCATTTTATTTATTGCCACGATCAGGGGTAATTTTTGGCGCAAGATAATATCAATGGCTTCTTTGGTCTGGGGCTTAACGCCTTCTTCCGCCGCCACGACCAGCACCGCGATATCCGCGACTTTGGCGCCGCGCGACCTCATGGCCGAAAATGCCTCGTGGCCCGGGGTATCAATGAAGGTGATTTTGCGTCCGTTGGACGCAAAATCATCCTGACCCCGCATTTGCGGGGGAAGGATTTCATTGCTTTTGGCACTAGGTCCCTCGGCCTGCTGACCTCGGGATGACGATGCCTCTTTTTTCAGTTGTAATCCCTCGGCCTGCTGACCTCGGGATGACGATGCCTCTTTTTTCAGTTGTAATCCCTCGGCCTGCTGACCTCGGGATGACGATGCCTCTTCAGGCATCGTCACTTGATACGCGCCGATATGTTGGGTAATTCCGCCGCTCTCTTTTTCGGCCACTTTACTTTTGCGGATGTAGTCCAGAATGCTCGTTTTGCCGTGGTCCACGTGGCCCAAAATAACCACGATGGGCGGGCGGGACTGTTCTTTAAGCTTATTCTGTTCGTTTTTCTTAGGCGTCATAAATTATTTATCCAAGCTGGGGTTAATGTAAAATGCAAATCGCAAAGTGCAAAATGATAATTAAAAATTTAAAATTTTTAAAACTCACTTATTTGTCATTCCGGACCGCCAGCAGGCGGAGCCGGAATCTAGGTTCTGTCTTTTGGGTCTGGATTCCCGCTTTCGCGGGAATGACAGAAGGGAGTTTTTGTAATTCAAGATAATTTTACATTTTGAACTGCCATTTTTTATTTTGACTTTTTAACTTTCAATTTTTTCCCATCCGTCGCTTCCCCTATCGCCCGCTTCTCCTCTTCCGTCAGTAGATATTTTGATTC
>CAZOGP010000033.1:4942-8312 GCA_964579775.1 uncultured Candidatus Saccharibacteria bacterium
CCGTCGCTTCCCCTATCGCCCGCTTCTCCTCTTCCGTCAGTAGATATTTTGATTCGCCTTCTAAGATCGGTTTGGTGTAGATCCGTGTGCCCTCGCGGGTAAATAAACTGGTGAGCGTGAAACCACTGTTCTTGGCGTCTAGGCACGCAATAGAAAAACTTTGGTCTCCGCCGGTATCCGAGAAAGGATTGAAGCGGATGACGCCGACTTTCTGGATACTGCTTTGGGCCATTTTTTCCAGCTGCCGGGAAAACTTAGATAGCTCCTCTAGATTCTTTTCCGTCTGGCGCAACCTCTTTATCTGTTCAAAAATAACGCCTTCCAGGTCCGCGACTTTCGTCCCTTTGAACATCAATTTTATCTTTTTTCCGGTCTGATAAACCTGCCAGTGCAAGGTTAAATTCCAGGCCAGGAACACTAAGGCTACCAGGATTATCAGGGCAAGTAAAGGATTGAGATTAATGGCGTTGTAAATGGTGGAGAACATATATTTTTATATTTCCTGAGCGAGTCCCGTAATCGGGACGAGTCGAAGGACCGGCTGTTTTCTGGAATTTTACCCTTCGACAAGCTCAGGGAATAAAATTTCAGAAAGTTATAATTAGTTTATAACAGATTAAATTCTACGCTAAAAATCGCGTAAAGTCCAATTAAGCTTGACAGTAATGGTAAAATAAGATATTTTAATATCAATAAAAAGTACCTAAAATTCAACAGTATAAGGAGGCGTCATGGATAATTTTAAGGAATTCGCGGCCAGAGCGATAGCGGAATATCGTTCGTGGGAGGGCTACGCGGCCATGCTCACTATGGGTTTTGAAACCCTTAACGAACAAGTAATCGCTGACTTTCTGGAGGCGGGTCAAAAGTTGGACCGGAACATAACCCTCGAAGAGATCGAGGATGCCCTGGGTAAGAACTCGGTGGATAGTTTAAAAAGGGGGGTCGAAACATGCCGTCGTCGCCAGGACCTCTATCATGAATGGTTAAAAATAATACACGATAAGGATAAAGAAAGGAGGCAGGCGTATGAAACAGATGGTCGCGCCGGAGGCGCCGGTTAGGGAAACAATTCTTTTCGGAAGATTATTAAAGGGATTTTTCCGCCGGGCGGTATTGGGCAAGGGAGAAATATTTTGGGGATGGGATCGCGATTCGGCGGGAAGATGCCCAACCTACCACTTTCCCGTTTTGGAGGACGGGAGCATTTCAAATCACGGCGGCCGGGAAAATATCTATCCATCCGAAACAATCCAGACAATTGATCCGGCGGTACTCGGCATTGCGGAATTGAAATTCACGGACGAAAGACCGTCCGCGTGAAACAGCGTCCCCTATCGTCAGCCGCTTCGTGGAGAACCCATGGGGCGGTTTTTTATTACTACAAAAAAACTACAAAATTAAAACGGTACAAATT
Source organism: uncultured Candidatus Saccharibacteria bacterium (assembly GCA_964579775.1). Taxonomy (GTDB): domain Bacteria; phylum Patescibacteriota; class Minisyncoccia; order Portnoybacterales; family GWB1-42-6; genus UBA8475. Next base: position 6,360 of record CAZOGP010000033.1, read on the forward strand.
TATATAAAAAATTCAATCTTGCGACATCCGACATCCGGAATACAAAATTCTTTAATATTGGGATGTCGGATGTCGGGGCTCTAAGTCATTCTGAGAGAGCGTAGCGACCGAAGAATCTGAGAAGATTTTTCACTTCGTTCAGAATGACAAAATAGGCTGCTATGCAAGCTATTGACAGACGCTGTAAAAGGCGTATACTATCTATGTAAGTTTTCTCTCAAGTTTTTCCTTATATGCGTTAGCGATAACGGCAGTAAGGGTAAGACAGAAAGAGTAGGTCGTCTTACTCTCCTTCGCCGATTGCGGGCATTAGCCGGTAGTCAAAGCGAGGAGGGTCCTCCGAACGGAGGGCAACATAGTTGTGGAGAGCAAGCAAGTCTTGTTCACTAGGCTGTGTATAATCCAATAAATATAAGGAAAACAAAAATGGCAAAGAAATTGTATGTTGGCGGTTTGCCGTACAGCACCACCGAGGAAGCGTTGAAGGAATACTTCGCGCAAGCCGGCAGCGTTGATACAGCGACCATCATCATTGACAAAATGTCCGGCCGTTCAAAAGGCTTTGGTTTCGTGGAAATGACCACGGATGAAGAGGCCCAAAAAGCGGTTGAGCAGTTCAATGGTGTTGAGTTTGAAGGCCGCAAATTGACCGTGAACGAAGCTCGTCCGATGGAAGCCCGGCCTCCTCACAGAGAAGGCGGTTTCAATCGCGGCGGCAGCGACCGCGGTGGTTTTGGTGGCGGACAACGCCGCAACAATTGGTAATTCAATTGTGAAACTAACAAAAACTCCCCTGACGGGGAGTTTTTGTTTTGCCGATAAAATTGCCGATTGCCGATAAGATTAAGTTTTGCCGATAGAACTGTTTCTTTTTTGCCGATAACTTGGGGATAAATTGCCGATAAGATTTTTACTGAATTAAGCCCGGTTTGGTTGGTGTTTCATTTATTGGAGCATACAGCACCGGGTCAATTGTTCGCGTGAAACAAACGCGACCGGCCGCATGTTGCCAGGATGAATTTTCTAGCCCCACTGGTCCGATCGCCGAAGGATAACGATTGGCTTGGTCGGTTGGGCTGACAGCGGAAAAAGTCGCGCAAAGCTCAAAAACCAAATTGTTCAGACCGCGGTATTCGTATGAGGTGCCGATTTTTTCAGGGTCGGTCGGCGCGACGTAGCCGGAAATAGAATCAGTCAGGTCGTTTAGCGAAGCGGGAATTGTACCCTTTTTTTGCCAGTAATAAACAATTTGCGACTGGATATTTTGTAGGTCAGAAACGCGCTGGATGTCCAATTTTTCCAGGCGCGCCCGAAAAGGCGAACCGCTGATAAAAAAAGCGCCAATAATAATAATGGCAGCAAAAACTACGGCTGTCCAACGCGCGAGTCTAGCGCTTTGAGGCAATTCAACAAAGGCCCTTTTTAAGTCTTTTAGGTAATACCAAAACAATCCTCCGGCCACCACCGCGACCGATAAAACTTTAAGCAAAAACCTAATAGATAACTCGCCACTTAAGAAATAATAGACTAAAGTGGCCAAATCAACCACACAGGCAATCGCGGCGACAAAAAGCGTTAAATAGATCAATAATTTACGAAATTTATGCTCGCGCTTTTCCGGGTTGGCCAGATAATCTTTTTCGCGCAGGCGCAGGGCAAAGATATGAGTGGGTAAAACTGCGACTAAAATGGCGACTACCCAACGAACAGTTGACTGGGAAAAAGAATAAGGATTGGCCGTGTCAATAAAGAAATAGTTAATATACTGAAAAAGCAAGGTGATAATAAACGAAGCGCTTAAATAAAGAGAACCCATGACCCAAATTTCTAAAAAGACATCTTTAGGACCCGTAGTTTTGGCTGACAGAGATACGTTTTCCATATATGTGTAAATTAAGAATTATTATAGACAGTATAACACAAAAAATTAAACCCACTTAATAATTACTTCTT
>CAZOGP010000034.1:0-2515 GCA_964579775.1 uncultured Candidatus Saccharibacteria bacterium
AAAAACTTGAAATTGTCAGCGGTGCGGCTCCGCCGCCTTTCCGAATTTTCGCGGAGGGATTTCCTCGCCGCCTGCGGCGGCGAAATGCGTTCGGACTAGTTCAAGAATACTGCATCAGTAAGAAAAACTCTTTGACTTTTCCTGCGTGGTGCAGTATTCTTTATCCACAACCCTGCCTATGGACGGGGTTTTCGTTTGGGGGGATAATAAAAGCAATGGAAAGTTTGGTCGATAATAAACAACCTTAACCCGAATCTCTCTTGGAGAGAAGCGGGTTTTATTGTTTAAACTGCGGTAAAATATAGTGCCCGCCTTCGCCTTTCGATAAACTCAGGGCTTCGGCGAGGCACTCAAATTTCAAATCCCGCTAAGCGGGAAGAAATTTGGCGAAAGGAGGTGAGATAGATGCTATTACAATCTTGGACAGAGGTAACGGTTGATTCGTTCCAGCAGACCTGGGGCGGGTTTATCAGTTTTTTGCCGAGCCTTTTGGGCGCTTTGATCATTTTCTTCGTGGGCTTGGCAGTCGCGGTGGGGCTGGAAAAATTGATCACCCAAATATTGCGGGCTTTAAGGCTTGATTCGGGGCTGGAAAAATTAGGTGTGGGTCAGTTTTTTGAAAGAGGCGGGATCAAGCTCGATTTTGCCGGCTGGATCGGCGCTTTCGTCAAGTGGTTCTTGGTTTTGGTTTTCTTGCTGGCGGCCACGGACGTACTGAACCTTAATCAGGTTTCCGTGTTTTTGCTTAGCATTTTAAATTACGTTCCCAGCGTTATTGTGTCGGTGATAATTTTAGCGGTCGCTTTTTGGCTGGCAGCCGTTTTGCGCAAGATAGTACGAGCCAGCGTTTCCGCGTCCAGCATTAAAGCGGCGGCGTTCCTGGGCACTTTGACCTACTGGTCTTTGGTGATCTTTGGAATTTTCGCGGCTTTGATACAATTGGGCATCGCTTACGCTTTACTGCAGACTTTAGTGACGGGTTTGGTTGCCATGTTGGCTCTGGCTGGCGGTTTGGCGTTTGGCTTAGGCGGCAAAGACGCGGCAGCCAATTTCTTGAACCGGTTGCGGAAGGAAATTACGGAGTAGCTTTCTTGTATTTTGACCCCGCTAGAAAGTTCAGCCGGGTATGTTTTATAATCGTAAAAGCGGGCGAATTCGCCCTCGGCTTTTAACGAGGGTAAAGGAAAATCATAGTAAACTTCCAACGGGGTAAATATCAAAATGCAAAAACCCTTCGTCGTTTGGCGGAGGGTTTTTGAGTTAGGCCCTTGTTGTCATTTCGGGCTTGCTTGTCCGCCAGAGCTTTAGCGACGGAGGGACCCGGAATCCAGGTTTAATTTTTTAATTAATAACTAATCAATTAGGGCCTGGATTCCCGCCCTTCCTGCGTCAGGATCTATGACCTTCGCGGGAATGACATAAAGGGAGCAGTTTATATAATAATTTTACCAATAATGTCTTTATGCCCTCGTAGAAAATCTTGAGCGGACAAGGGTTTGCCGCCTTCCAGTTGGAGCTTTTTCACGATCAGCGCGCCGTTTTGGGTTTTAACGGCTAGATTACCGGTGTCAGTTAAGAATATCTTACCCGGTTGTGGTTCGGAAGTATTTTCAACTGCATCCGCTTCTAGAATCTTAATTTTTATATTTTCATTTTTATTTTTTAAATTAGCGTAAACGCTTGGCCAAGGAGTATAAGCACGGATTTGTTGTTCAATCTCTTTGGCGGATTTTTTCCAGTCGATTTGGCCGTCCTCTTTGGTGATGATTTTAGTTAAAGTGGCCTGGCTATCGTCTTGTGGTGTTGGGGTAATTTTCCCCGCGAGCCAGTCGGGAAGAATTTTGATAAGTAGAATCGCGCCAAGGTCGGAGAGCCTCTCGGATAGTTCGGGAGTAGTCGGCTCAATAATGCTCGTTGCGCGGGTCGCTTCGCTCCCGCGAGATCCCTCGCTTTGCTCGGGATGACAAGAATTTTTTATTTGTATTTTTTCTTGCGTGATTATTGCGCCATGGTCAATCTGCTCGTCCATTTTATAGATCGTTACGCCGGTCTCCGCGTCGCCGTTTAAAATCGCGGTTTGGATGGGTGAGGCGCCGCGGTATTTGGGTAGGATTGATGGGTGTACGTTCAGGCAGCCAAAACGCGGTAAGTCCAGCGCGGCTTTTGGCAGTATCAGGCCAAAAGCCGCGCTAATAGCGAGGTCACAATTTAGGGTGGTCAGTTGTTCAAGTAGCTCGTTATTATCCGTTGGCTGATAAACTGGAATATCATATTTTTGCGCCACAACTTTAACCGGCGGGAGAGTCAAAATTTGTTTCCGCCCGACTGGCATATCCGGCGCGCAAAAAACCGTCGTGGGCTTATATTTACTTTGCGCCAGTTTTTCTAGTATCGGCACGGCAAAATCTGGCGTGCCAAAGAAAACGATTTTTGGCGTGATGTTGGTCATAATAAATTTTCCGGGTCTACATCAATCTCCCAATTGGAAGGGACGTATTGGAGGAGAGAATTACGG
>CAZOGP010000034.1:2615-7867 GCA_964579775.1 uncultured Candidatus Saccharibacteria bacterium
TTCCCGCGGCAGAAAAGCGGGGAGCGCGGGGGATATTTCAATAGTTCGTGATAACTCCCCCTCACCCCCTCTTAATTTAAGAGGGGGAAGACCCGCGATAGCGGGTCGGGGGGCGTTATTTTTACTATGCTCGGGATTAATTTGTCGCGTAATGATGTCGTTTAGCTTTGCCGCTAAGATTTTTGCTTCTTGCCCCGCTCGTTTGGCGTCTTGATGCCGGAAAGTCAATTTAACGATCTGGGAAAACGGCGGGTAATTTAACGCTTCACGAGTCTCCATATCTTCTTTGATAAAACCGGCGTAGTCATTATTTTTTACGTACTTTAATACAGAGTTGTCGGGGTTGTAGGTTTGAATGAGGAGGGTTTTGTCATTCTGAGGCGTAGCCGAAGAATCTAGTGACTCCGTTGCGCGGGTCGCTTCGCTCCCGCGAGATCCCTCGCTTTGCTCGGGATGACAATAAAGTAGTTGGCGTAAGGATGAAATCGTCTGCCAAGTCCGCTCGCCCGAGCGGAAATCAGGGATATGCAGAAGCGTGTCGGCGGATAAAATTCCGACAATCGTCGGCTTGGCCGCGGCTAGCTCACTAAGCCAGGAAAAGAGCATCGGAGTGGCAATCAGAACGTCGGCTTGCTTATCAATGAAATCAGCGATAATTTTTTGCTGGTCTTTAGGTTTGAGAATGCTGTCGCTATCTAAGCGTAAAATTTTGGCATCAGGGAAAAACTTTTTAGTTTCCGCCTCAATTTTTTGAGAGCCAGAACCCACGGTTTTTATCCGCCAACTATGGCATTTTGGGCACCTTCCGGGCGGCGCGTCTTTGGCGCCGCAGTGATGGCAGAGTAGAGAAGGCTTGTTATTGATAAGGTGATAGGCCAGCGGCGTGTCGCAATTTACGCACTTGGCGATATAGCCGCAGTCGCGGCAGAGAATGAAGTTGGCGGCGCCGCGGCGGTTGATGAATAAAATTATCTGTTGGTTTTTAACTAAGGCATCTTTGACAGCTTCGTATAGATCAACGCTAAAGATGGAAAAATTTCCACCTTTAAGTTCCTCTCGCATGTCGATGATGACGGGTTTAATTTCTTGATGTCTGACATCACGAATATGAGGCGAGGCGCGGTTGTTTGCTTCAGGCGCCCACCCCCTCTTAATCTCCCCCTCCTTTAAGGAGGGGGAGAGGATGGGGGTGGTGTTTGGCATACCGTTTTCTGATACCAGTTTGGCCTTGAATATTTCTGTCAATTTTTGCGCCACTAGACGGCTGTCATAGTGCGGGAACATATCCCAGGACCTGTGGCTGGGATTAGGGGTATCTTCAATGATAATTTCTTTTAGGTTGGCAAATGGCAAAAAAACCGCCGAGCGCGTGCCGATGACGGTTCTGGCTTGGCCGGTTTTTACAGCCAGCCGCGCGGCAGTTTTTTGTTTTTGGGTGAGTTCGGAGTGCCAAAGGATAGAATCGGACGGATGGGACTTATAGGACGAATAGGCCTGGGAAACAGTCGGAACAAGAGTCAAGGTTTGTTTTGTCTTTTTTGGTTGCTGGCTGTTTTCTGCTAACTGTTTGCTGTTCGTTGATTTGAGGAGCATCATTTTCGCAAAGATTCCTGGCGAACAAAAATAATATTGTCCTAGGAACAAAGCCAGTTCAAGCTGCTGTTTGGTTAAAACCGGCTCCGCCGAAATTATTTTACTGATATTGCGCAGTTCAAAATTGGCATTTTTGACCGTCATTTTATCGATGTCACGGGTGCCAATTACCATGCCTTCTTCCTGGCGGCGGCCCAGGGGGATTTGCACCAGTGCGCCGGCATTAAGTTTGGCGCCATGAAAATAGCTCAAAATTTGAGGTTGGGTGTGGGGAATTTTGGTAAGGGGGATAATATCAACAAGATACATATTTTGGTTTGATTTTAGCACCTGGCGTGATATGATAGCAATAATGCTGACTACGGATTACGAATTACTTACAAATATAAAGCATAAAGATGAAGTTACGAAATACGAAAAACATACGAAAGTACGAAATAACCCCACCCTTCATCCCCTTAATTTAGGGGGAGGCGGAAGAGGGGTTATAGCTTTTTGTATTTCACGGCTAAACAATGAAACGACGCATTTTTATCGCCATAAATTTGCCGGAAAAAATAAAGAAACGGCTGAAAGAATACCGGGAACAGCACGATGCCTTGCCGGTACGCTGGACTAAAATTCCGAGCCTCCATTTAACGCTGGTCTTCATCGGTTATGTTGATAATGAGCAGATGTTGGAAGCCTGCAAAATTACGCGTAAAGTAGCGGAAGAGATGGATCCATTTTTTATTAATTTTAAACGGATATCTTTAGGCCCGGAAGCTAAGGCGCCGCGAATGGTCTGGCTGGAAGGAGGGGCGAGCGAGGAATTGGGCCAATTAAAAAATGAACTGGAAAAAGCTTTGCTGGCCGGCGAGACCGGGTTTCGTAAAGCCGAAACGCGCGCTTTTAGTCCGCACATAACATTAGCGCGGATAAAGGCTGTCGAGTGGCGACGAACACAGATCAATTCGTCAGAGATAGAAACGGATTTTTCCGCGCAAGTTGAAGTCAGCAGCGTTGAAGTGATGGAAAGTGATCTAAAATTTGACGGCGCCGAATACGCGACGCTGGAAGAATGCCCGTTGGGAGGATAATTTTTTATTTGTCATTCCGAGCATAACGAGGAATCTCCCGCTCGTCTCGCCTTCGCCTCAGCGAAGCGGGCGGATACGGGGTCGCCCATTAGGGCGAGATCTCTCGTCGCTACGCTTCTCGGGATGACTGAAATATTGTATTTGCTCGGTGTGAAAATAGATAATTTTATACTGTCTGAAGCGCTGGAACAGATAAGCGGCTTCTTTGTTGATGGCCGGCAGCACTATATCGTTCTGCCATATGCCGCTTTTTTAGTGGAGGCGCAAAAGGAGAATGAATTTCGTAAAATTTTAAATCAGGCAGATCTAAGTTTATCGGACGGCGTCGGGCCGGTGATCGCGTCTCGTGTCATCGGCGATGAGCCGCTTGGAGGCCGCGTGATGGGAGTGGATTTGATTTGGGCGCTGTTTGCTAAATTCAGCGCGAAGAACTCTTTCTTTCTTTTCGGCGCCAAAGAAGGCGTGGCTCAAGAGGCGGAGAAAAAGATCATGATTAAGTATCCGGCAGCAAAAATCGCGGGCACGCTTAACGGTTATGTGAACGACACGGAAGCAATAACGGCGATAAATAATAGCGGCGCGGAAATTTTGCTGGTGGCGCTGGGCATGCTAAAGCAGGAAAAGTGGATATATAATAATTTAAAGAAGCTGCCGGACGTAAAAATAGCGATTGGCGTTGGCGGAAGCTTTGATTTTATTTCCGGCCGAGTTCGCCGCGCGCCGCGGCTCGTGCAAAAGTCCGGATTGGAATGGCTGTGGCGCCTATTCGCGCAACCGAGCCAATGGCGCAAAACCTGGCGCGCGGTGGGAGTATTTTCATGGCTAGTATTAAAGGCGATGTTTAAAAAATAACATACCAACAAACTGGAGTTTGTAAGGATGTGGGTATTGTCTAATTCGTACGCTTTGTCCGTCTGAAGTCTTGACGAAAGAGGGAATAGGTAAATACAAAAAATTTGTCATCCCGGGCTTGACCTTAGCCTGCCCCGTACTTGATACGGGGGGATCCAGATTCAGAAATTTGGGTCTGGATTCCCGCTTTTCCTCGGCCCCGCATCTGCGGAGCCTCGCCGTTGGCGGGGCGTGGCGCGGGAATGACAAAAATAAAAAAATGAAAAATAATGAAAAAAGTCCAAAAAATAGACTGGTGAGAATGATTGTTTTTCACGAGATGTTTAAAAAAATGATTGAAAAAGAAAAATCTGGTTTTGGAGGATTATTATTACAAGAAAATTTGATTTGTTTTGAAATAATTAAACTTTTAAGAGACATAGATTATTATTTTAAAATAAAATTAGGAATAGGAAGATCGTTTATTAACATTGATGGAAGCATAGAAGAATTGGAGCGAAAAACGTTAGGGCAATTAATTGAAGTTGTTAGACTATTTCTTTCAGGCGAAGACGACGTTATTAAATATTTAAAACACTACAACGGACTGAGGACTAAATTAACACATAAGATGCTTTTTGGAAAATATAAAGAAACAAAAGATTTATATATTGATGCTGAAAAAGCTTATGTATATGGACGGGCAGCACTAAGTCAAATAGCGAAACTTGAAAAATATTTTAGTCAATTTTATAAAATGAAAATGGGGATATAATTTTTTATTTTTATGAGTATTCATTTTGTCGGTATCGGAGGAATTGGTGTTTCCGCTCTGGCGCGGTATTTTTTGGCGCGGGGCAATGAGGTGAGCGGGTCGGACGCGGCGGAGAGCGAAATAGTGGAAGATTTGCGTAAGATGGGTGTAAAAATAACCTCACCCCAACCCTCTCCTTCAAAAGGAGAGGGAGAAATCCACCTCTTCGAGCCTGAGGCTCTCAGAGCCGAATGGCCTAACCCTCTTTTTATAAAGAAGGGAACAGATTTAGTGATTTATAGCGCGGCGGTGCAAGAAAGTAATCCAGAATTGATTGAGGCGCGGCGGCTGGGTATAAAAACGCAAAAATACGCTGAGGCGCTGGGAGAGTTGACAAAAAAAATGTACACGATCGCTATTTCCGGCATGCACGGCAAAAGCACGACCACCGCGATGATAGGGCTGATGATGGAAAAAGCGGGGCTGGACCCAACGGTGATCGTGGGAACAAAGGTAAGGTGGAATGCGGAAAATTATACCCCCCCCAACCCCCCTTTGAAAGGGGGGCAAAGGGCAAAATCCCCCCTAACCCCCCTTTTCCAAAGTGGGGAAAAAAATTATAGTAATTGTCGTGTCGGTAAATCAAAATATTTGGTCATTGAAGCGGACGAATACGACCGGTCCTTTTTGAATTATTGGCCGAAAATTTTGGTACTGCTTAATATTGAAGAAGAACATTTGGATACCTATACCGGCGGGTTGGCGGATATTTTGAAGACCTTTGAGGAGTATGTTTCTCATTTGTCGGAAGACGGAGTGTTGGTGGCGAACGGGGAAGACGAGAATATCGTTACGCTCATAAATCCTAAATCCGAATTTCTAATTTCTAAACAAATTATAAATCCTAAATTTCAAATTCAAAAATATAATTCAAATGCCATAGCCGGGCTTAGTTTAAAAATTCCCGGTCGGCATAATATTTCCAATGCCAACGC
>CAZOGP010000035.1:0-7657 GCA_964579775.1 uncultured Candidatus Saccharibacteria bacterium
AATTGCGACAGTTAAAATTTTGGCGGTGGGAAGGAGCGCTTAGTCGGAGTTTTTACCCCGTACCGAATTCATTCTGGTACGGGGCGAGTCCCAACGGCCCGACATTAATTTAAACTGGCAAGAGTAGTATGGTATGATGATATAATGAAAGATAAAACAATAAAGGATGCTGCCTTTAGCCTTAGAAGCAAAGGCTATTCCTATAATTTAATCGCCAATAAAATAAAGATAAGTAAAAGCACATTGAGCTGCTGGTTCAAAGACATTCCGTTTTCGCCTAATAATCTAGTTTTAAACAGAATAAAAACCGGACCCTATATTTCGGGACAGAAAAGCCATGAAAAAAGAGTGCACAATATTTTAAAAATTAGAAAAGCGGCTAAGGAAGAATTGGGAGCAATATCCAAAAGAGACCTGTGGATGCTGGGGATAGGGCTGTATATTGGCGAGGGTTCAAAAACATACGAAATAATAAAGATAATAAATTCCGATCCAAGGGTGATTGTCTTAGCGATTAAATGGTTCCGGGATATTTGCCATGTAGAGACAGAAAACATAACCATCGCCATTCATCTATACCCAGATAACGATATAAGAAAATGTTTAAAGTTTTGGGGTAAAATTACTGGCTTACCAGCTCAACAATTCAGAAAAACTCAAATAGACAGAAGGCAGGACAAGTCAAACAAAAAAAAGAGAAAACTTCCGCATGGAACGGCTCATGTTAGCATAATCAGCAATGGCAACACAGATTATGGAGTTAATTTGCATAGAAGAATAACGGGCTGGATAGAAGGTGTTCTATAATATATCTTCAAATTAATTGCGGGTATCGTATAAAGGCTATTACTACAGGTTTCCAACCTGTTAATGGGAGTTCGATTCTCCCTACCCGCTCAAAATAAAAAACAGGCGGGGTGTCGCCTGTTTGGACAGCTTTTAGGCTGTTTTTTTGGTTCTGGTCTTTCTCTTTTTAAAAGAAGCTCGCCGGAGAAAAGCTTCACTGGATGATTTCTTTTAGCATAATGCAGGGCATCCAGGCAGATTTCGATTCCGTCAAAATATGTTGTTCTTGCTTTGGGCGGCCAACCCTGTCTGTCTCTTAAATATTTACATTGGTCGACAAACACGATACCCGTAGCGCAAAAGACTCTCCTGACTTTACCGCCGCCCTCGCTATCAATAATTTTACCTTCGGCCTCAAAGAAGGCTAAAATTATACGAAGCTCATCGTTGGCCTCTTTCCAGCTCACGCCTTCTTTGGGCTTATAATTAACTTCACCGAAAAGACGGCCGCCGACTGCGCACCAGTCACCCACGGACAAATGGTTATAAATTGTCCCATCGGTTAGAACGGCATTTTTTTCATCGAATTTAATACCGATCTCCTGAAAAGCGATTGCTACTTTACCAAAATGGTCCATAATGTACGCCCTTGAAAAGAACTGCTTTAAACCGTTGATCTCATAGTTGTTCATTTTCTCCTCCTTGCACTCAAGTAGTTTTCCGACACTCGGAATACCGCGCACTGCGGCTTTTTAAAGTTATGCCACCCCACCCTACGCGAACATTACTAATATAGGTAGGGAAGAACGATTTGTCAACAACACAACAATAGATTCAGTCCGGCTAAGGCCAAACCCACCCCCTCTTAATCTCTCCCTCCCGTCAGGAAGGGGGAGAGGGTAAAAACAAAATTGTTGCCTCCTTTTTTCTATGGTATAATTCTCTATACGATGGAGGCGCGAGTTTGGTTTGACAAATTAAATTTATTCCGCGAATGCCGCGATTATAATCTGAGCATCTGGCAGTGCCCCAGTTTTGTTTTCTTTATTTTGGGCATAGTAAATATCGTGGCCATGGTTGGCACCTATCTGATCGCCAACCGCTTTACCGACCAGCCGGAATTCACCGCGCTGATCGTCATCGGCGTCTCGCTCTTTATTTTCGTCATTTCCCATTCCGTCACGGAAGGCTTTGACAAGCTGGCCCAGGCCAATAAAATGAAAACGGAATTCGTCAGCATCGCTTCCCATCAGCTGCGGACTCCCTTAGCCGGGATGCGCTGGTCATTGAACTTATTAAAAGACGGCAAGTGTAGCCAGGCCGACAACGCCACTTTTGTCAATTTGATCCAAGAAAGCACCGACCGAATGATCCGTCTGGTTAGCGATCTATTGGATGTTTCCAGGATCGAAATGGGCAGAACTACTTTCATCCCGCGCCAAACGAATCTCTATGTCCTGACTCAAAAAATAGTTAACAATTCTTCTTCGTACGCCCAGGCTAACAACATCGTCCTGCGGCTGGAAGCTTCCGAAACCCTGCCTAATGTCTTTACCGACCCGGATAAAATTTCCCTGGTCATCCAGAACCTCATCGACAACGCCATCAAATACACCAAAGGCCAAGGCGAGGTCAAGATCGCGCTGGCCGAAGAAGGAAAATCCGTTAAAACAACGATCCAAGACACCGGCGTGGGCATCCCTAAAAACCAGCAAAAACATATTTTCCAGAAATTCTTCCGCTCCGATAATATTATGAAACACCAGACCATCGGCACGGGCCTCGGGCTCTTTATCGCCAAAGCGGTCGTTGAACAGAGCAACGGCAAGATCTGGTTTGAGTCGGAAGAGGGAAAAGGAACAACTTTTTATTTCACGCTGCCGATATATAAATAACATAAAAACATTTAAACATTTTAACATATAAACATTGCTTTTTAATTTTGCTTATATGCTTAAATGTTTCTATGTTTAAATGAACATGAAAACTATCCTATTGGTCGAAGACGAGCCGACGCTCCAAAAAACCTTAAGCCTGGCGCTCGCGCAGGAAGGCTATGACGTCAAAAGCGCGCTGGACGGCGAGATCGGCCTGCGCCTGGCCAAAGAAACCAAGCCCGACATCATTTTACTGGACTTGATCCTGCCCAAAATGGATGGGTTTGAAGTTTTGGACGAGCTCAAGAAAGACGAAGCGCTTAAAGATGTCCCCGTCATTGTCCTGACGAATTTGGAAAGCACGCCGGATATTGAACGGGCGCTGGCATTAGGCGCGACCAACTATTTGGTCAAAGCCAACTACGATCTGAAGGACGTTATTGAGAAAGTGAAAGATAATATAAAGTAAAATCATTTTAACATTTTAGCATCCTAACATTTAAACATAAAAATCCCATATTCCGTTAAAATGTTTTCATGTTTTAATGTTCTAATGAATTCATGCGCGTTGAACCGGAACAACTGAAAGCCTTTCTGCTGGACAGCGGACTGGTAAATAAAAAACAGCTGGAGCAAGCGGAAAAGTCGGCCAAAACCACCGGCAATCAAGGCCTGGAAGAAGCTTTGATCAAGGCGAGAATAGTTAAGCCGGAAGAGATAACTAAGCTCAAGGCTTACATCCTGGGGATTCCTTTCGTTAACCTGGAAGAAGAAAAAATTCCGCCGGAAGTATTGCATATTATCCCCGAACCCATCGCCAAAAAACAAAACATCGTGGCCTTCCGCAAAACCGACCGGAACCTGGAAGTGGCCATGCTGGATCCGGACGACCTGCAGACCATCGAATTCATTAAAAAGAAAGCGAATTTGCGCATCCTGCCGCGCCTGACGAGCGAAGCCAGCATTAAAAACGCCATCCGCCAATACCAAAAAAGTTTGCAAGCCGAATTCAGGGAAATAATCGGCCAGGAAACCAAAGAGATCTCAACCATCACGGCCAGCCAAGCCGAAGAAAGCGAACCGGCCAAAGAAGACCTGGAAAAAGCCGCCCAAGACCTGCCTATCATCAAAATCGTGGACACGCTCATCAAGCACGCCATTTTGCAGAAGGCCTCCGATATCCATATTGAGCCGATGGAAAAGGAACTCATCGTCCGCTACCGGCTGGACGGCATTTTGCATGAGGCCATGACCCTGCCCAAACAAATTGCCACCGGGGTAGTGGCCAGAATAAAAGTTTTATCCAACTTGAAACTAGACGAACATCGCCTGCCGCAAGACGGCCGGTTCAAAATTGAAGACGAGAACTATAAAATTTCTTTCCGCGTTTCCATTCTGCCGGTTTACGACGGGGAAAAAGTCGTGATGCGCCTGCTGCCGGAAAACTCCAAGGGGTTCACTTTGGAAGGACTCGGTTTTTGGGGCCGAAGCCTGGAAATCCTACACCGCCAGATAAAAAAACCGACCGGGCTTATCCTGGTAACTGGGCCGACGGGTTGCGGCAAGACGACGACGCTCTATACCATCATGGATATTATCAATACGCCCGAGGTTAACATCTCCACCGTTGAAGACCCGATAGAATACCGGATGCCCCGGATCAACCAAACCCAGGTGAGCCCCAAGATCGGCCTGACTTTTGCTAATGGTTTACGCTCGCTCCTGCGCCAGGACCCGGACATCGTTATGGTGGGGGAGATCCGGGATAATGAAACCGCGGGGCTGGCCATCAACGCTTCACTCACCGGCCACCTCGTGCTTTCAACGCTTCATACCAATTCCGCCGCCGGGTCCCTCCCCCGGCTTCTGGACATGAAAGTTGAACCGTTCCTGATCGCGTCCACCGTCAACTGCGTGGAAGCCCAGCGCCTGGTGCGCAAACTAATCCCCGAAAGCCGGGAAAAATACCGCTTGGCCAAAACCGAAGTGAAAACCATCAGCGACGAAGTAGATATGAATAAAGTCCTGGAAGCGCTGCGCGAAGAAAAAATAATCTCAGCCGGCCAAGGGCTGGAAGACATAGATTTTTACCGGCCCAAGCCCACACCCGAAAACCCCGAAGGGTTCAAAGACCGCTTCGGGATCCATGAAGTCATGGAAATTTCGGAAGCCATAAAGGAACTCATCATTAAACACGCCAGCGACGACGCCATTGCCAAACAGGCCCGCGCCGAAGGCATGCTCACGATGATGGAAGATGGCCTGATCAAGGCCGCCCGAGGGCTGACCTCCATTGAAGAAATCCTGCGTGTGACGCAGGAATAGAAAGCGAAAATGACCAAATCTTAATGTCTAATGACGAATAAAATCCTAATGACCAATGTCTAATGCCCAAAAAGTCCTGCCTTGGCAGGACTGCATTAGAAATTAGAAATTAGGATTTAGGATTTTATCTTGCCCGTATTCGCCTACACCGCCAAATCAATAACCGGCCAGGTCCAGTCCGGCTCGCAGGAAGCCGGCTCGGAAGCCGAATTGGCCCACTCTCTCAGGGAGCAAGGGTTTATTTTAACTTCCTTGCGCCCCCTGACAAGCTTGGCGATTCCCAGCCGGAACCGGCTAACGGAATTTTTGCCGTCCTTAAATTTTATTCCCTTGTCGGAAAAAATGATCTTTGCCCGGCATCTGGCCATCATGATCGGCGCGGGGCTGGCTATGACACGAGCCCTGGAAATTTTAAGCCTGCAGACAAAAAATAAAAGTTTTGCCAAGATCATCAAAGCCATCAAAGAAAGCGTAAACCAAGGCCAACCTTTGGCTGATTCGCTGACCAAATATCCTAAGATATTTTCCGAGCTTTTCGTGAATATGGTGCGGGTGGGAGAAACCAGCGGAAGCCTGGAAGAGACGCTGAAAATGCTGGCCTACCAAATGGAAAAAGAATATGAGCTGAAATCTAAGGTCAGAAGCGCGATGATCTATCCGATAATCATCGTTATCGCGATGTTTGGCATCGGCCTGTTAATGATGGTCGTGGTCGTGCCCAAGCTTACTTTGATATTCAGAGAAATGAATACTGACCTGCCCTTTACCACCAAAATGCTAATCTCCCTTAGCGATCTTTTGAGCCAGCATTGGCTGGCGGTAATTTTTGGCATAATTGCGCTGGTCCTCGCGGGGCGCTTCACGGCCAAAACGCAAGTTGGCAAATCGTATATTGATTGGACGATCTTGCGCCTGCCGATTCTTGGCGATATCACTAAAAAAATCAATTCCGCCCGCCTGGCCAGAACCTTAGGTTCGCTGGTTGAAAGCAGCGTACCGATCGTCCAAAGCCTGCAGATCATCGCCGGCACCCTGGAAAATTCTTTTTTCCGCCAATCCCTGACCGAAGCTTCCCTGGCCATGCAAAAAGGAGAACAACTAAGCAAATTTATTGATAATTACCCCCAGCTTTATCCGGCGATGGTGGGCCAGATGATCGCGGTAGGGGAGGAAACCGGAACCCTGGGAACGATCCTGGGGAAGCTGGCTGATTTTTACGAAGAAGAGGTCGATAATATCACCAAAGGGATCGCTTCCATCATTGAACCAGTCTTAATGGTGGTAATTGGCGCGGCCGTGGGCTTTTTCGCGATTTCCATGATCCAACCGATGTACTCAATTATGCAGGGAATGTAAGGGAAGAATCTTCCATTTTCTAAATCCCTGCCTGTCTGCAGCAAAAACTCGCCTTTTTAGGTGAGTTTTTTTGTGATATAATATACTTAATGGAGCCCTATTATCAAAAAGACAACTTTTCTTTGTATAATGCCAATTGCTTGGAATTATTAAAAGAGTTGCCGGAAAATTCGGTTGATATGATTTTTGCCGATCCGCCATATTTTCTTTCAAGTGGTAGTTTTACTTGTCAAAACGGCAAAATGGTAAGCGTTAAAAAAGGCGATTGGGATTTATGAAATTAGCTTTTGATTTACAACTTGCCAATAACTATAAAAATCAATCGCAAAAGGCGCGTGTTTTAACCGAACAATGGGTTGATAATTCAGTTTTTTGTCCAAATTGCGGGCAACTTAAGATTGATAAATATCCGAACAATCAATCAGTCGCTGATTTTTATTGCTCAAATTGTAAGGAAGATTATGAATTGAAAAGCAAGCAGGACGGAATAGGAACAAGAATAGTAGACGGCGCATATCGCACCATGATTGAGCGACTACAAAGTAACAACAACCCTAATTTTTTTCTGCTCAATTACGATTTGCAAAATTTTGAAGTGCGGAATTTTCTCGTCATACCAAAACACTTTTTTATTCCAGAAATTATCGAGAAAAGAAAGCCGCTCGCGTTAACTGCGCGCCGTGCGGGTTGGATTGGTTGCAATATTCTTTTGCAAAGCATTCCGCAAACCGGGAAGATCTTTTTTATTAAAGATAAGCAAGTTGAGCCAAAAGAAAAAGTGCTTGCAGAATGGCAAAAAACGCTTTTCTTGCGAGAAGAAAAAGAGATAAAAGCAAAAGGGTGGTTATTGGATGTTATGATGTATATTGATAAGCTTGGGCACAAGGATTTTTCGCTTGATGAAATTTATATGTTTGAAAACGAATTAAGTAAAAAACACCCTGACAATCGTCATATTAAAGATAAAATCCGTCAACAATTACAAGTTTTGCGAGATAAAGGATACCTTGAATTTACCAGCCGAGGAAATTATAGGTTAAGATAAAATTATGGAAATTAAACTACCGCCATTTTTTGCAAAATTGATTTTATGGCTTAATCACTTTCACCGTGTATTAGTGATGTGCAAGGGGTATAGCGAGGACTACGAAAATTTCACCGAGCTTGTGTGGGAAGATGATAAATATTTAGATTTTTATGACCACGAAACATATCCAGAATTTCAATTGTGGCTATATTAGCCCGTTCTTTTTTTGAAAGTCATTGCTGGGCGAAACTTAAAGCCATTGTATTTTGCGCCGTTGAATGGAATG
>CAZOGP010000036.1:0-1079 GCA_964579775.1 uncultured Candidatus Saccharibacteria bacterium
AGTCGTGACTAGAAATTTTGTGCTTTTTTGCTTGATCTGAGAAATCTTTAGCATATATATAGTATACTTAGAATAGATACATTTGTCAAGCCCGAAAGTCTTGTTCCCGATGCCAAGTATCAAGGCGGGCCGCAATGACGGTCAAGGCCATAATTTCTGCCGGAACCATAAGAGTTTTAGCCGTTAGTACACTTTTTAAATTTTAAAATTAGAGTAGAATCGTTTTCCCCCGCATCACATTATTCGTGCTATAGCGCGAATAATGTGATGCCATTCAGAATATAAAATATACGAGACAGCTTGAGGGCGTCTCAAATTAAAGACTATAGATCAAAAAAAATTTTAATAGCCACCTCTTTACTGCCCAATGTTTTGGCTGTGATATATTCAATGCTGTCGTTCGCCAGAAAAAAATCCGCTAAAGCTGTTATTTCTTTTTCGCAATCATAAGGAAAGACAAAAACGCTTTTTTGCAAATGATAAAAACCGAATTTCTTTAATTTTTGCCGCAAGGCTTCCCTAGCGGTTTTTTTGTCTTCGGAAATATCAAAAATTATTATTCGCCACAGACCGTCCCATTTTTGTTTTTTTACTGATCGCCAAAATCCCAATTGTTCAAGCTTGGCCGTGCCCTTCGCGGTTAGTTGATAGCTGCCAGTTCGCGATAACCGCCAGAAACCGCTCCTTTGTAGGCTATTGAATGATCTAATGAACGAACGGCGATCGGGCGCGTCGCCCAATCGTTGCATTTTTTTCCAGAGGCTATCGCGCGAAAAAATTATTTCGGTTGCCGAAAATAAATTATATAAACCCAGCAAAATTTTTTCGCCCACCTCGTTCCTTTTCATAAGCCAAAGACATTACATTATCACTGCTATAGCAAGAAAGATGTAACGCGTAAAAAATAATAAATCAATAAAACGTAATCTTATAATTAAAATTTTTTTGCTTGATGGAGGCTCAAGAATTGGTTCAGCCACACGGCAAAAGAGATCAACAGCAGAGCTAATAGGCCGTTAAGGATCAGCGGCCGGTGCTGGATCTTGATCTTGATAAAAATTTTTAAAACCCGCGCCGCG
>CAZOGP010000036.1:1179-7606 GCA_964579775.1 uncultured Candidatus Saccharibacteria bacterium
TATAATCCAAAAACCAGACCGATGACCGCCGCCACGCCAACCCCAAGCGCCGCGGCCATGAGCGGAAAAGTAAATTCCCAATTCAATCCCAGAACTTTGGTCAGAACCAGGCTGATAATGAATGACCAGAGGCTTCCGAGCGCTATGCCGATAATCCCGCCGGTCGCGGTCAAGGTCACGGCTTCCATTAAAAACTGGGTCAAAATATCGCGATAGGTCGCGCCCAAAGACTTGCGCAGACCGATCTCCCGAGTGCGCTCGGTAACCGAAACCAACATAATATTCATAATGCCGACTCCTCCGACTATCAGGGAGATGGCTGCCACGGCCGCCAAAAAATAAGTCAGAACGCTGGTAATAGTGCTGACCATCGCCATGGCCTGAGCCTGCGTTTCCACAAAAAAATCGTCTTTAGCCGCCTCGGTGATGTTGTGGGAATTGCGCAAAGTTATCTTTATATCCTGCACGGTCTTATCAATATTCGCTTCACTGTCCGCCTCAACGATCATACGGTTAAAATATTTTATGCCAAAAATATATTGCTGGGCGGTGGTATAGGGAACGATCGCCGCGTCATCAAAGTTGACGAAAGCGGACTGGCCCTTTTTCCCTAAAATC
Organism: uncultured Candidatus Saccharibacteria bacterium; assembly: GCA_964579775.1. Taxonomy (GTDB): domain Bacteria; phylum Patescibacteriota; class Minisyncoccia; order Portnoybacterales; family GWB1-42-6; genus UBA8475. Next base: position 1,798 of record CAZOGP010000036.1, read on the forward strand.
CCGACCACGCGGAAATTGCGGCCCTTGATCTTTATTTTTTGGTTCAGCGCTTCATCGTTGCCAAATAATTTATCTTTCATTTTTGAGCCAATGACCGCCACGTCAGCGTAACTTTTAACCTCGTCCTCCGTGAACAACCTCCCCTGCTCCGGATAGATATCATAGATCTGGGCGAAAAAATCCGTGGCGCCATAAATTGTCGGCCGATAAGTGTTATTGCCGTAAGCCGCGATCTCACTGCCAAAAACCAGCGGCATGATCTTAGCCGCGTAAGGTACGTTGGCTTTATTTTGTAATAAAGTCAGGTCTCTGTTTTTCAATGAATCGGCGAAAGTCGCCAGGGCGCTGGATAGGCCGGTGGGTTGTTGGCCGGGCGCGATAGCGATGGTCTTGGCGCCAATCCCTTGGATTTCCCCTAGAATAAGATTCTGCGCGCCCTGGCCCAGCGACATGACGAGCATAATGGCGGTGATGCCGATAACAATGCCCAAAATTGTCAGCGCTGAACGGGAACGGTTCGTCTTGAGGCCGGCAATCGCGGTTTTTAGGAAATAAGTGAAAGTCATAAAGATTGGATGTCGCTTTGCGTCATTTTATAAAGCTGTCCGCTTTCAGGCGCTTATCAACTTTTTTATCACCTTCCACCAAGCCATCTTTGATATAAATGATGCGCTCGGCATGCTCGGCCGTGTAGGTTTCGTGGGTAATAAGAATTATCGTGTGGCCTTTGGCTTCGTTCAGCTGTTGTAAAACTTCCATGATCATCTGGCCGGATTTGGAATCGAGATTCCCGGTCGGCTCATCCGCGAAAATCACCCGGGGAGCGTTGACCAGGGCCCGCGCGATGGCCACACGTTGTTTTTCGCCGCCGGACAGCTGGGCCGGTTCATGGTTTATCCGGTGTTCCATACCGACCGCGCGGATCGCCTTCATCGCCATTTCATCCCAAAGTTTTGAATTGATCCCGGAATACACCAGGGGCAGCTTAACGTTCTCCAAGACGCTGGTCCGGGGCAGTAAATTGAAAGCCTGAAAAATAAACCCCATTTTTTTGTTGCGAAGCCTGGCCATTTCCTCATCGCTGTGGTCTTCGCTTTTTTTACCATCAAAATAATATTCGCCGCTGGTATGTTTGTCTAAAAATCCCAAAATATGCAACAGAGTTGATTTGCCCGAGCCCGACGGCCCCATGATCGCCACAAATTCCCCTTCGTTTATGCTAAAACTAACGCCAGCCAGCGCCCGCGTTTCTACTTCATCATCACAAAATATTTTTGTCAGGTCCTTAACTTGAATTAGGCTCATGGGTTTAAGAGGACTCTATTTGGCGGCTTGGCCGATGCTGACTATCTGATCATTTTCATTCAAGCCAGAAATAATTTCAGCGTTGCCGTCGAAGCCCCTCAAGCCGACAACCACTTTTCTTGTTTCAAATTTATTTTGCCCCAGGCTTATCTGGACGAATTGCTCATTTCCCTGCTGGGTGATGGCGCGTTGCGGAATAACCAAGACACCGGATTTTTTCGCTGTAAGAATATCAATATTGGCGGTCATGCCGGATTTTACCCGCTCGTCCTCTCTAAGAAATTGAAAGGTGGTTTTATAAGTCGCGACCCCGTCAATGATGATCTCGGCCGGGTCTATTCTAATGACCTTCGCGTCAAAAACAACATCGTTGCCGTAAGCATCCAAGGTAATGGCGGCGCTATCGCCGATCTTTACCTTCGCGATATCCGCTTCCGGGATATTCGCTTCAATTTCAAATCGCGTCAAGCTCATTACGGAAATTATTGTCGTGTTTTGTGCCATGATCTCGCCCACTTTGACGTCTTGCCGGGTTATCACGCCGCTGATTGGCGAAAAAATAAAGGTTTTTGATAAGGCCGCCCGCGCGTTATCCACATTAGCCTTGGCATACTGAACCTGCGCCTGTTGGGCCAAGATTTCTTCGGGCGTAGAACCGGCTTGCTGTAATTTTAATTCGTCTTGGGCCGCGGCCAGCGAATTTTGCGCGGTGGAAATATTGCTCTGGTTAGTGTTTTTTTGCGCCGCGATAGATTGAATTTGGGCACTAATGCTTTTTAACGCCGTGTTCACGTTGGCGCGGCCGACGTTAACATAAGCTTTATAATTTGCTAAATTGGTGGCGCTCAATCCACTGCTTTCATTGACCGCTATGCCGGCGCTGTTCAAAAAATCGGAAATTTTATCCAGGTGCCCCTCGCCTTCTAACAACGCCAAGTCCAAAGCGGCTTGACTGCTGACCAGCGCGTCCAGTTCCTGCTTAAATTGTGTGATCTCCCCTCCGGCCACGCGCCGCTTCCATTCGGCGTCCGAAGTTGCCTGGCCGCTGGAATAAAAAGATAATTTAGGATCCAGGGAATTATCGTTGTTAAATAATTCGTCAGTTTGCTTGTTGACCGCATCATCCGCTTTGATGTAAGCGTCATTTAGAATGTCTTTCACATCGTCGTAGTAATTATTCAGGTCCGTTTCCGCCTTGTTCTCAACATTTCGCAGATCGATCTGCGCGTTAGCCACCGCGGTGGCCGCAATGCGCAACTCTTCCGGCCTGGTGCCTTTTTTCATCTCATCTAAAGTAATCTGCTCTTTGGCTGAACTGGCTTCGGCCTGGTCCACCTGCGCCGCCAGGTCAGCGTTATTTAAAACCGCCAGTATTTGACCGGCTACCACCTTATCACCTATGGCCGCGTTGAGACGCGCCACTTTTCCGCCGCGCTCAAAAGCCAGGTCAACGCTCTGCGCCGGTTGCACCCGGCCGGTAACACTAACTTCTTGAGAGATATCGCCCTTTTTAACCGTCGTCAGCTCGAAAGACGGTTTATTAGTGCCCGTAAAATATGAATAAACGCCCCAACCGACCAAAACAACCAGCACCATTAAAGTTATATACAAGGGTCTTTTGAGTATATTTTTTATTTTTTCTATCATGTTTTTATAGATAATTACTATTTTTTTCTATCGTATTTTAAAACGTTTGACTGAAAAAGTCCAGTTTTAAGACAAAAGCGAGCATAATAAGAGCCTGCGCCCTGCAACTGCGGGGCGCAGGCTCTTAAAAAACTAACCAAGAAAAACTACCCTTTTATCGCTTTAGCTACCGCTTTGACCACCCTTTTATCAAAGGGCGAGGGCATAATATGGGAGGCGGTCGGTTTTTTAACCAGCGCCGCCAGGCTTTTGGCTACTCGCAATTTCATTTCCGGCGTTATTTTTTTCACATTATTGTCCAGCGCCCCGCGGAAGATCCCGGGAAAGCCCAGAACGTTATTTATCTGATTAGGAAAATCCGACCGGCCGGTCGCCACCACTGCCGCGCCGGCTTTTAAGGCCTCGCCTGGCATGATCTCCGGAACGGGATTGGCCATGGCAAAAACCACGGGATTGGTAGCCATGCTTTTAATATGCTCGGGCTTGAATAAACCCGCCTTGGACAAACCCATCAGAACATCCGCTCCCTTGACCGCTTCTTCCAGGGAACCGGAGATATTCTGCTTGTTGGTAACTTTGGCTATCTCGCTTTTGAATTGATTCGTGTAAACACGGCGCCGGCAAATTATCGCTTCGCTATCAACTAAGATCACGTCGTCCGCGCCGGCCAACAATAGCAATTTAGCGGTGGCCATGCCGGCCGCGCCCGCGCCCACGATAACGATCTTGCTTTGCGCCAAGGTTTTTTTTACGACTTTCAAGGCGTTGATCATCGCCGCCAAAACGACCACGGCCGTGCCGTGCTGGTCATCGTGCATCACCGGAATATCCAATTCGTTGATCAGTCGCCGCTCGATATCAAAACAGCGCGGCGCGGAAATATCTTCCAGGTTTATGCCGCCAAAGATCGGCGCGATATGCTTGACCGTCGCCACGATCTCATCGGTATTTTGCGTGTCCAGAATTATCGGAAAAGCGTCCACGTTGGCAAAAGCTTTAAATAATTGACACTTGCCTTCCATCACCGGCATGGCCCCTTCCGGTCCGATATTGCCCAGGCCCAAGACGGCCGAACCATCAGAAACCACCGCCACGGTATTCCTTTTGATCGTGAAATCGCGCACCTCGCTTTTATGGCCGGCCAAATAAGAAGAAACCGCGCCCACGCCCGGCGTATAATATAAGCTTAAGTCCAGGGGCGTTTTTACCGCTACTTTGCTAACCACCGAGATCTTGCCTTTTAATTTTTTATGCAAGGCAATCGCCTTTTGGGCGAAAAGATTTTGTTTTGACATAAGTTTTTATTTAAAAATTTATAGACGCATCAATGCATTATACTAAATTATCCAAAAAAAACAAAGGGGTCAGGTTTGACCCCTTTGTCATTTATAGGGAATGAAAACTTTTGGTAGCCTTGGCGGGCGGCAAGCCACAGCGCCAACCAACGAATTATTGCCACGCGAAGATATTGCGCAGCTTGAGCAAGTCGTATTGACCATTGGCTGGCCATTTAATTTTTTCTTGGCTTTCCCTCCCCAGCTATTCCAAGGGCAAATCTGAAAAAGCTTGCTTTTAAACCTTTCGCAAAGGCCACAATCCCAGCGGCCATCCCCGTTGATACAACCATGCACGCTTCCGCATTTTTCGCAAACGATAAGAGTATTTTTCATTCCCCTTCCTCCCTAAGTTTTTAAAAGGACCAATCCCTATAAAATTACCGCAATTTGAAAACCGGAATTTCCGGCGTATTGCCGGTCCGCATCGGCGGACCCCAGGTGCCGATGCCGTTGGTCGTGTAAACGGAAAAATCTCCCTCCGAGTTTAAACCGTAGTCGTAGCGGCCATAGATAAAACCGGTAATTAAATTAAACGGCCAGATCTGCCCGTTATGCGTGTGGCCGGATAATTGCAGGCCTATCCCGGCGGCCCTGGCCTGCGCTAGGTCCGTCGGCGCGTGATGCATAGAGATGGAAGGCTTATTTTTATCAAGGCCAAGAGAAGCAATAATATTAGCTGTGTTGTTTGAACCGCCGATAATATTTGAGGTGTCCAGCCCCGCCGGATAACTAAAACCGATTATTTGCAAGCCATCAACGTCAACCATTTCGTTGCTTAAAACCCGGATATCCGTCTGTCTCAAGATCGCCAAGGCTTTGTCCAGGCCGACATAAGCTTCGTGGTTCCCGGTTACGAAAAAGACACCCTTTTTAGCCTTAAGGCTGTTTAACGGCTTGGTAAAAACGCTCAAATCACCGTCCATGCCGTCAAATAAGTCGCCGACGATCAAAACCAGATCCGGGTCATGGGCGTTGGTTTGTTCAATTATGCTCTGCAAAAAATCTACGCCGTGCACGTGCCCCAGGTGGATATCGGAAAGCTGAATAACTGTTTTTCCCTGCCAAGACAACGGCAGGTTTTTTATCACCACTTCCATCTTTTTCACTTGAGGATGCTGGGCGTTCCAAAATCCGTAAGCCGACCAAAGCAAGGCCAAAAAGAAGATAACCGCGCCGACCAGCTGGAGGTCGAAGTTTAGCCCCGTCAAATTCGCCAACCAAACAGCTAGCTTGGTCAACAAAGCGGCCAACAGTAGATTTATCGCCAACCCAAGCCAGGAAGCGGTAATGATGTAAATAGATCTGGTTAATTGGTTCTGGCTGGCATGGGCGATGAAAGCCGCGCCAAAAAACCCGACCGACATTATCAGAAAAAATACCGCCAGGCTAACCTTGAGCAAGGGATTAGCGATATTAAAAATATCCACCAGCGAACGATAGATAAAATAGTGCCCGCCAAATAAAAAAATCAGCCCGAAGATAACAAGAGGCAGGAATTTAATAACGACTAGAAACATATA
>CAZOGP010000037.1:0-7526 GCA_964579775.1 uncultured Candidatus Saccharibacteria bacterium
AGTCATTGCTGGGCGAAACTTAAAGCCATTGTATTTTGCGCCGTTGAATGGAATGGTAAAAATGCTGAAAATGGCAAGCTTTTGAAAGTCGCGAATTTTGATTCTGCGGAAGATGACGAATTGATAAAGGAAATAAAAGCCGACTACGATTTTATACGAAATAAGCTTATTACAAAAGGATTTAAAGCTCTGACTGGCGCAGACGGAAAATGGATACAGGCCAGAACAAAAGGCCGAGGCCATGGCTCAAAAAGCCGCGCTTTTTATGCGAGGACAGGTTTAGTCAAAAAGATTTTTGAAATAGCAAGCTAAAAAATAATTTATAAAAAAGATGGAAGATCTCAAAAACGGAGAAGCCTTAGGAAAAAACATTCATAAAGAATATTGGAGCCATGTTTTTTATGGAGTGCGGAATTTTATATTGAAACACGGAAAATCATCCTTGATAGTTGGTTTTGTTATAGTGCTAGTTGCTTTAACATATTTAGGATACATAAAATATAGTCCGGAGTTTAGTTTCCTTATGGGCAAATTTAAGGTGGAGGAAGCGAATACAAACACGAGAGGAAATGCCGCAGATTCCAATAGTAAAAAGCTCGATCGTTCAATTTTTGACTTGGCTAAAGAAACATTGACAACGGATCTTACATCGCAACAGCGCGTAAATTTAATTTCAAATATTTCCGGACTAGAGACAAAGGAAGAGGCTGGAAAAATTGAAGATATCGGCACTGACGGGTTGACACTTATTATCGCAGGAAACAGTGTTGACGGTTTTGGGGGCATGGTATTGTGTGATTTTTTATCAAGCTGGAAACAACGAATTTCTCTATTAAAAAAAGATTCGGAAATAAAATTTATAGGTACGGTGTCTAAATACAATCTTTCTAGACAATGGATTGATTTAAAAGATTGCGGACTTTCTGACTAGAGACACCAACATCATCCCATACCCGCCGTCGCTTCGCTTTAAGTTCAGGTGGAGCAACATCGCCACGGCGAACGGATGTTTTAGACATTAGAAATTAAAAATTTTATGAAAAACCTCGGCTTTACCCCGTTAGAGTTTTTAAAAAACCTTATCGGGGAAAAATACAAAAACGGGAAAGCTCTAACGGGCTTTACTATAATAGAACTGCTGGTCGCGGTAACGGTCCTCGTCCTGGCCACCAGCCTGATCCTGCCCGGTTTTAATTTTTGGCAACGACAAAGCGCGCTGGACGCGGCCGGACAGGAGATCGTCAGCGCGCTAAGATTAGCGCAAAACCAAACTCTGGCGTCCGAAGGCGCCAGTTCCTTTGGCGTTTATTTTGATAATGATAAATTCACCGTTTTCAAAGGCACTTCGTTCTATCCTTCTTCCCCTGACAACAATATTCACCCTTTGAATCCTTCTTTAACGATCTCTGCTGCCAATTTAAACGGAAATAATTTCATCGTTTTTGACCGGCTGACCGGCAACGCGCCCAATTACGGCTACATCAAAATAGAGCAAGTCAGCGACAGCACAAAAAATAAAACTATCTTTGTCTATTCTGACGGCGTTGTTTCGTCATCTTCTTATACCCCAAGCGATTCTCCCCGCCAAAAAGATTCCCGCCGCGTTGAATTCACCTACAACCAAAACACTCAAAACGCCAGCACTTTAAGATTATATTTCCCTTCGGCCAACGTCACTGAAGACATCAATTTTCAGAACTACCTTAACGCCGGCAAAACTGAATTTGACTGGTCAGGCGCGGTTAGCGTGTCGGGCAGCGACCAAAAGATCAAAATCCACACGCTCAGCCTGACTTTAACCAACGCTGTTTTTTGTGTGCACCGCGACCGCCGTTATAATTCCCAAGACTTGAATATTTTTTTGGACGACCAAAACCTGCTTAATTATTCTCCCACCGGCACGACCACCAAGGGAACCTCTATTCTGGTGGGTGAGCCGATACTGCAATAATTTAAAATTAAAAAATCAAAGTGTAAAATTATGGCGTCCCGCGGCCGCGGGACCGATTCTACAAATGCGCGCAGCACATACCTTAATTTTTCATTTTGAGATTTACATTTTACATTAACCGATACCTAAATGAGCAAGCCAATCAATAAAAATCAATCCGGCATCGGCCTGATCGAAATCCTGATCGTGGTAGCGATTATCGGCGCTTCGCTGGCCTCTTTGGCGGGCCTTGGTAACTTTGCGCTAAAGATCCAGCAACGAACCAAACAAAATACCATCGCCTCATTTCTGGCCAGCGAAGCGCTTGAAGCCAGTCGCTCCATCAAGGACGGAGAGTGGACCGACCTGACCAATTTTGCCGTTGACGTTCCCTGGCACCCGATCAAGAACCCGTCTCTTTACCAGTGGACGCTGGATAGCGGAGCGGAAACGATAAATGGTTTCACTCGCCAAGTCGTCATCAGTAATGTCTATCGCGACAGCAATTTTAATATTGCCAGCGGCGGCACGCTGGACGATAACACCAAAAAGATAACCGCCGCTGTCTCCTGGAGCGACAGCGGACTAAGCCAGCAAATAACGCTCGTTGATTATTTAATGAACTGGAAACCATGAAAAAACGATTTACAATCTACGATTTACGCCCTTCGACTCCGCTCAGGGTAAAATTTACGAGCTCTATGGGCTTCTCGCTGCTGGAGATGCTAATTTATATCGCGCTGGTCGCCATAATAATTTCTTCGGTCGTCTTTTTTGGCATCTGGGCGATCCAGGTTGGCGCTAAAACCAAAGCCAATTCCGAGGTTCTCGGCAACGCACGGCGAGCTCTGGAAACCATGGTCTATGAGATCAGGAGGTCCCAAAGCCTCTACGCCCCAACATCGATTTTTGATGCCAGCCCCGGCCAATTAAGCCTGGAGCAAACCAGCGCGGCCGGCGCGGCGGAAAGTTCAAATTTCATTGATTTTTTCCTTTGCGGCCAATCGCTATGCCTTAAAAGAGAACAGTCCGAGCCGATCCTTTTAACCAGCAGCTACGTCCGCGTGACCAGCCTGACTTTCAACCAAAGATTGAATTCCGTCAGCTCGCCGTCCATTAAAATAACCCTGCAAGTGGCCAGCGCTTCTTCCACGAGACCCGAAGAAACCGCTTCTATCGACCTGACCACTACCGCTAATTTACGGTCTTACTGACCCATGAAACCTAAACCATTAAAAAATAAATCAGTCTTTTCCCAAAGCGGTTTTGCTGCATTGCTTTCTACCATGATAGTGATGACGATCGTTTTGATCGTCATCGCCGGTTTAAGTTTGGTCACGCTGATGGAACAAAAGATCTCCGCCAATGTCGTCCACTCGGCCCAAGCTTACTATGCCGCCGAGTCAGGAATAGAAGACAGTCTTTACCGCCTGATCAAAGGCAAGGATTATTCAACTACCAATAATTTACCGGTCGGCGCAGGCAACGTGGCTGTAACAATCTCCGAAAGTGCTGGCCAAAAAAATATCCTGGCCGAGGGACAAAAAAGCGACCGCTTCAGAAAACTGCAGATCAAGCTGAATACCGGCGGCCAAGACACATCTTTCTATTACGGCGTTCAGGTGGGGGAGGGAGGGCTCATCATGGATAATAACAGCCGGGTGCAAGGCAGCATTTATTCCAACGGCTCGATCCAGGGAAGCCAAGGCGCGACCATCACCGGCGATGCCTGGGTGGCTAATGTTTCTTTAAGCCCGGACCAGCAAAGCTTGTCAAACAACTCCAACTTGATTCTCGGCCAGTCCAGCCCCATCATTGACGCGGCGCAAAGTTTTACCCCTTCAGCTTCAAACAATTTAATAAAAGTCTCTTTACTGCTCAAAAAATATGGCGCGCCAACCAATAAAACCGTCCGCATCTTAAGCGACAACGACAACCGGCCGTCCAAGAACATGGTCACGTCCAATTCTTACGGCACGCTGACCGCCAGTCAGATCAACGATTCTGCTTATTCATGGATCGATGTTAATTTGAACGCGCCAACTCCGGTGACAAGTGGCACCAAATACTGGATACTGATCGATTCCTCGCTTGATGAAGACAATTATCTTTTTTGGGGGGAAGATGCGGCCGGTGGCTACAACGGAGGAACAGGACAATACAGCCCCAACTGGAGCGCCGGCTCGCCGGTCTGGACGGATACCAACCAAGACCTGGCTTTCAAAGTGTGGCTCGGCCAGCCTAATAATTTTTTGGACTGGGTTGTTATCGGCGCCAACGCCCACGCCAACACCATTAACCATTCCACCATAACCGGCAACGCTTATTTCCAGACTATCGCCAATTCGACCGTGACGGGCACCCAATATCCCAATAGCGCCGACCCGGCGCCAGCCAGCCTGCCCCTGTCCGAAGCCTCGATTGAGGGCTGGAAAGCCCAAGCGGAAGAAGGCGGCATTTTAAACGAAGACTATATTCTTGACGGCGGCGCCGTCGCCTCGCTTGGCCCCCAAAAGATCGTCGGCGACCTGACAATTTCCAACGGAGCGGATCTGACGATAACCGGCACGATTTTCGTTACTGGCAACATCAGTATTTTCAATAACGCCAAAGTCCGGCTAGGCGCCAACTATAGCACTAATAGCGGACTTCTCGTCACCGACGGGACAGTCAACGTTGCCAACGGCTGCGTCTTTTATGGCAGCAGCGACAATACTTATCTCTTGGTTCTTTCCACCAAATCCGGCCAGGCCATAAATATCTCCAACAATTCCCAGACCGCGCTGTTTTACGCCGCTAACGGCGCGATCGATGTCAGCAACAACGCTATTTTAAAAGAACTGACCGGCTACCAGATCCATTTGAACAACGGCGCTGAAGTAATTTATGAATCCGGCCTGGCTTCAATCCTCTTTTCTTCCGGGGTCAGCGGTTCCTGGCAAATAACCAGATGGGAAGAAGTGCCGTAACCAGCTGATAGCTAATAGCTTATAGCTATGGTAAAATAGAATAAATTTAGAATAAATTATTTTTTCATATTCGTAATTTGTAGAAAATGCTCAATTTTCTGAATCAAAAAATTCTGGGCTTTGGCATAGACCTGAGCGACTTATCAATAAAAATCATTGACCTGAAAAAAAGAGGCGGTAATTTTGAATTAGCGAGCTTTGGCCGCCAAGAGATCCCCACCGGGCTCATTGAAGGTGGCGAAATAAAAAAAGAATTGGAGCTGATCGAAGTGATAAAAAAATCAATCAAAGAAGTAAAGGGTGAGTCCTTAAAAACCGACTACTGCGTTGTCTCCTTGCCAGAAACAGAATCTTTCGTGCGGCTGGTCCATTTGCCGTTGATGACCAAAGAAGAAGTGGCTGAAGCCATCAAGTGGGAAGTGGAGGCAAATATTCCCTTAAGCCTGCCGAAAATTTATTACGACTGGCACATTATCGAAACAGCCAAAGGGCATAGCGACCATTTGGATATTCTGATCGGCGTCCTGCCCAAAAAAACCGTGGACCCGTATTTAAGCGTCCTTAAAAAAGCGGGGCTCAAGCCTTTCATTTTTGAAATTGAATCCTTGGCCATCGCGCGCGCCTTGGTGCCCGGAGGCAGGGGACAGAAACCTCTGATCATAATTGACCTGGGCGCCAAAAGAACTAGCCTGGTGATCTTTTCCGGCCAAACCGTCTATTTTACCGCCAGCCTCCCGATCTCCAATACTTCAATCGTTGCCACGCTGAGTGAAAAATTGGGTGTTGACGCGACCAAGGCCAAACAGATCAAGATTGAGCAAGGCCTGGATTATAAAAATCCGACCGGCCCCATCATGCAGGCGCTGGCTCCCTCGCTGAACGAAATGGCTGCCAAAATTAAAGACTATATTGATTACTATCAAGAACATTTGCCGGCCGCGCCCGAGGCCCAAGGTAACACAATCGGAGAAATCATCCTTTGCGGCGGCGGCGCCAACCTGGCGGGATTGCTGGAATTTTTAGCCGACAAATTGAATCTGACCGTTTCTTTGGGCAATCCCTGGATCAATGTTTTCCAGGGCGCCCCAAAAAATATTCCCGGCCTGCCCTTAAGCGAAGCGCCCAGCTATACCACGGCCATTGGACTGGCCATCAGGGGACTGGGAGAATAACTTTAAACAATGATCGAGCTCAATTTATTACCACCGCAAGAAAAAGAGTTCCTGGGACTGGAACGGAAGCGGCGCCAGATCATGCTCTACGGCGGCAGTCTCCTGCTGACGCTTTTTGGCTTTATCGCGCTACTGGGCTTTATCTGGTTTTTCATTCTGATCCAGCTTAAAAGCTATTCGGCCAGCCTGCAAAATATTGAAGCCAGCCTCCAGGGCCAAAGCATCAGCCGCCAAAAACAACTTATCGCTGATTTTAATCAATACCTAACCCGACTCGACCAAATCCAGCTAAGCCACCGGCGCTATTCGCTGGCGCTGGCGGAATTGGCTAATATCATCCCCTCGGGCGTCCGCCTGGAAAGTTTGACAATTGACGCCAAAAACCAGGTCAACCTGTCTGGGTTTGCCTCCCAGCGGACCCAGGTATTAATGCTGCAAGACGCCCTGGAAAAATCAGCCCTCTTTACCCAAGTGGAAAAACCGCTGGCTAACTTGACCAAACAAATCGATATTAATTTCAATTTCAAATTTAATCTGAACGCTGACAAACTGACCAATGATTAACGTTGCCAACTTAAATCCGAAACAAAAAATTTACCTGACCGCCATCGCCTGGCTGGCTGCTGGCGGTTTGATCGCGGCCTTCGTCGCCCTGCCTCTAATTTCCCAAATAAAGAATGACGGCCTGGAGCTGGCCCAAAAAAAACAGGACACCGAGCTTTTCAACAACGAATGGCAAACCCTGGCCAAAGCCCAGAAAGATTACCAAACAATGCAAAACGAGCTCAACGCCCTGCCCGCCCTCTTGCCTTCAAGCGAAGCGCTCAAATTCATCGTTCTGATGGAAAAATTCGCCCAGATCACCAATAACCAGCAAAACGTTTCAGTCTCCGATGCCCAACCGGCCAAAGACCAAAAGAAAACTACCACTGATTTTCAGGTCAGCCTGCGCGGTCGCTTCCCAGACTTGATAAAATTCCTGATATACCTGGAAAACGCGCCTTATTATAACGACATCCGATCCTTAGCCATCCAGCGGCTGTCAACGAAAGAAAGTACTGGCGCGGCCATCGGAGATATCAACACGATCTTAAATCTTTCAGTTTATTAAAAAATGCCCGGCAATTCATTACTAAAAATTAAAAAAATCGGCGAGCATTTGACCGCCCCCCTGAAAAACCATCCGACCTGGTCGCTGTTAACTTTGATCTTTCTCCTGGCCGTATATGCTTTGATAATTTTCGGCTCCTATGCTGTTAAAAATCCCGCGGCTGTTGAAATAAACGGGCAGCTGGAAATTAAAAGCGAGCTTTATCAAAAAGTCCTGCCGCTCCTCCAAGAGCGAGACACCACTATTCAGCAGGGTATAGGGCAAAATTACCCGGATATTTTTAGGTAAAAATTTTATCGAAGAAAAAGCCCCGCAATAACTAGCGGGGCTTTTTCTTTGGTGCA
>CAZOGP010000038.1:0-1361 GCA_964579775.1 uncultured Candidatus Saccharibacteria bacterium
AACTGGTTATTATGCGAAGTGTTTTCGTAAAATGTGCGGTTTTTTGTGTATTATACGAATAATTTAACGACCTACTTTTTCTCCAACTCCCCTTTCAAAATTTGAATCACTATTTGCGGATTGGCTTTGCCCTTGGTGGCGGCCATGACCTTGCCGACCAAAAACATCAGCGAGTTTTGCTTGCCTTTTTTATAATCCGCCACGGGTCCGGGATTTTGGCTGATAGCGGCCAGTACCGCCGTATTCAACTCTTCTTCGTCGCTCACTTGCCCCAAGTCCTTCTCTTTAATTATGTGTGAGGGATCCGCTCCGGTAGTAAACATTTCGGCCAAGACCGTTTGGGCGCCGCTTGACGACACCACGCCCTGCGCCACCAATTTGATAAACTCGGCAAAATTTTCCGGTGTAATCTTTATTTCCTTAAAATCGGCGCCGACTTGGTATATCAGTTTTTGCAGCTCGGTTATCAAATAGTTAGCCGCCAATTTAACGGCTTTGGCCGTATCAATTTTAGGCTCGGCGTCCTCGGCCCAGCTTTTTATTTCACTGACGACTTTCTCAAAATAATTGCCTAGTTCAAAATTGACCACAAAAGTTTCCGCGTCCACGGCAGACAAATTATATTCTTTAACGAATCTCTCACGGCGTTCCTGAGGCAATTCCGGAATTTCTTTCTTCAAGTCTTCGCTCAACACAACTAATCCCGCCAATGGCGGCAGATCGGGCTCGGGAAAATAACGGTAATCATGCGCTTCCTCTTTGGCGCGCTGACTGAAAGTTTCGCCAGTATTATCATCCCAGCCGCGCGTTTCTTGAATTATTTTTTCCCCGGCTTCCAGCGCTTCGCTCTGCCTCTTTATTTCATAATCTATTGATTTTTCAACCACGCGGAAAGAATTTAAATTTTTGATTTCCACTTTTGTCCCCAATTTTTTTACGCCCTTTTCGCTGATAGAAATATTCACCTCACACCTCATCTGACCCCGTTCCATATCCGCGTCGGAAATTCCGAGGTACCGAAAAATCAGTTGCAATTCCTGGCAGAATTTGCGCGCCTGGGCCCCGGATTTAATATCCGGTTCCGTGACCAATTCCATCAACGGCACGCCAGCGCGATTTAAATCTACTAGAGAAAAATTCTTTCCTTTGGGATGGTTTAATTTACCCGTATCTTCTTCCAAATGAACGCGCGTGAGCCGGACGCGATTTTTTTGGCCGTCTTCTGACACATCCAAATACCCGCCCTCAACCAACGGCTGGTCATATTGGGAGATCTGATAACCCTTCGGCAGGTCAGGGTAAAAATAGTTCTTACGGTCAAATTTAGAGATATCGCTAATTTGCCCATTTAAAGCCAGCCC
>CAZOGP010000038.1:1461-7436 GCA_964579775.1 uncultured Candidatus Saccharibacteria bacterium
CCGCCGGGCACGGGCGTCAAAAATACCGCCTTAGCCGCCACGCTGGCCGCGTCAACATCGCCAGCCACTTTCCCGTCGTGGTACCGCGTCACGCCCGCGTCGATTAGGATCGCCCCTTCTTTTATCGTCTCCCCTTTTATCATCTGCGGACAGCCGCAGGCGGAAATTAGAACTTCCGCTTCTTTGATCTCTTTTTCCGCCCCAAAAACCACGCAGGTATTGCGTACTAAATAATCAACGCTAAACCCCGCCCGCGCCAAAACAATTTTCAGCGTTTGGCCAAAAATCTCGGAATTAACCAAAGCCAAGATTTTTTTCTTGTCCGCCGAAGCTTTCTCGACCGCCGTAGCTTCAGCGGAGGAGGTAGCGAAGGCGGAGCCAGCCGCTCCGCCTTTCAGCGCCGCTTGCAGTACGCTTAAAATAGCCGTCGGCAAAACAGGCATTAATTTTTCTTTACCTTTTTCCAGCAGCTTTCTGTTCTCTTTATGAAAACCGTCGACATCTTTCATCGGGTCAATAGCTCCGATAATTTTATCCGCGTTTAGAACCGCCGGCAAAGGCAGCTGCGTGATTATACCGTCAACGTCCGTATCGCAATTTAATCTCTGAATATACGAAATTATCTCGTCTTCCTTAGCTTGGCCGTTAAATTTATGCTCCGCTACTTCAATGCCAATTTTTTTACCCGCCTCTTTTTTTAATTTCACGTACAACTTTGAAGCCTCGTCATCTCCGACCAAAACAATCGCCAATTTGGGCGATTGTTTTTCTTTAGCAATCGCTTCTTTTAGCTCTTTTAAAATTTTATTGGCGACTCTTTTGCCGTTGAATAGTTTCATATTTTCCTACAAATTACGAATCCTACTCCCACCTCTCCCCCTCCCGTAATCGGGAGGGGGAGATTAAGAGGGGGTGGGTTAAATCCTTAAGCAAGGCTATCTATACACCGGAAACTTTTTACACAAAACCTTAATTTCCCGCTTTATCTGCGTCAATTTTTTATTATTTTGTATAGTTTGGCGGAATTTCTTTAAAAATTCGGGAATTTTTTCCTTATCTTCAGGCAAATCAAATTGTTTGATTTCCTTTCCCGCGCGGCTTATCCATTCGGCGATCTTTTTCATCTCTTTTTCTTTCATGCCGCGCGAAGTGATAAAAGGCGTTCCCAGCCGCACGCCGCTTGGATAAAACGGCGAGGAAGAGTCTAAGGGAACCGTATTTTTATTAACGGTTATTCCGGCCGCCTCCAAGGCCTCCTGCAACAACGCGCCCCTTCCCCGGCCACAATCAATCAACATCATGTGATTATCCGTGCCGCCGCTCACCAGTTTAAATCCTTTTTTCATTAATTCCGCGGCCAACGCCTTGGCATTTTTCACAACCTGACCGGCAAATTTTTTAAATTTCGGCTCCAGCGCCTGTCCCAGCGCCACCGCGATGGCCGCAGTCTGATGGTCGTGGGGCCCGCCCTGAAGCCTGGGAAATATAGCCTGGTCAATTTTTTTAGCCAACTCCGGATCTTTTTGCAAACCTTTTTGAGTCACCATAATGATTCCGCCGCGCGGCCCGCAAAGAGTTTTGTGAGTAGTAGTGGTAATAATATGAACGAATTTAACGGGGCTTTTATGGAAGCCGGCCGCCACTAACCCAGCGATATGGGCAATATCCGCTGCCAAATACGCGCCGACTTTATCGGCGATCTTTGACAATTCTTCAAACGGAAATTCCCGCACATAGGCCGTCGCGCCAACCCAAATCAAACGCGGCTTATGTTCCAAGGCTAATTTCTCAATTTCCGCCAGATCCAAATAACCGTCTGGCTTTACGTGATATGAAATTGGTTTATAAAAAATGCTCGTGGCGCTGGCCTTCCAGCCGTGGGTCAAATGTCCGCCATCCGGCAAATTTAAACCCATCGTAACATCGCCGGGCTGGCAAACCGCAACATAAACCGCCAAATTAGCGGGACTCCCGGAATACGGCTGAACATTGGCGTAGGGCACGTTAAATATTTTTTTTGCTCTTTCTTGCGCCAAGATTTCAACCTTATCAATATTCTCTTGTCCGCCGTAATATCGCCGACCGGGATAGCCCTCCGAATATTTATTATTTAAAACCGAACCCAATGCCTCAAGTACCGCTTTTGACGCAATACTTTCTGAAGGAATTAATTCTAATCCTTCTTCCTGTCTTTTCATCTCATCCTGAATAATTTTATAAATTTTGGGGTCTTGTTTTTTTAAATTTTTCATTTTTTTAACTTAAATTTTTCTACATTATCCCGCTGCTGCCAAATCTTTGCTCGCCGCGGTTGGTGGCTGGAAGTTCGCTGACTTCTTCAATTTCCGGACGTTCTATTTTTTGCACCAGCAATTGTGCGATCTTCTGGCCTTTTTTTATGACAAAATCTTCCCGGCTTAAATTAACTAAACCGACCATGCATTCTCCCGTATAATTGCTATCGTGAACTCCGCCCAGGACCTTTATGCCGAATTTATGAGAAACACCGCCCTTGTCCCAGTACAAACCGACATAACCATCGGGAATTTTAATGGCAATGCCCGTTTTACACGATATCCGCTCGCCGGGCTTTAAAACCGCGTCTTGCGCCGAGAATAAATCCAGCCCCGCGTCGCCCGCCCGGCCAAAAACCGGCATTTTCGCTTCGGTTGATAATTTTTTAACCTGAATTTTCATACAAAAGTTTTCTTCTTTTTTCTTTGTTGTCATTCCGGCCTTGAGCCGGAATCCAGGTTCTGACCTTTTCGCCTGGATTCCCGCCTTCGCGGGAATGACAAGGAGAGCGATTATTTTAAAATCCTCTTCACCTTATCCCAAATAATCCCGTGCAATTTATCTATCGGTAAATTAGCGCTAACTTTTTGCCAGCCGTATTCCCTGCCCAACGCCAAGTGCGCCTGGCGGACCCTATCCATTAATTCACTATTATTTTCATGCCGATGATTTTTCTCCACTGACTCTAAAAATCTTTTTCCATCAAACAAGATCATTATATCTTCCCGATAAATGAATTTATATAAATATTTCAATAATTTCGGCTCAACGCCTCCGCCGATGCCCCAAGCCATGCCAGTGCCAAAATAATCTTCCGCCACCACGTCAATGCCTTTAGCCAGTTTTTCTTTTAATTTAGTCTCAAATTTTATCCGGTCGATAAAATGCAGTAGCTGCAGTTCGCGCGGAGAAAAATTATATGGATTGCCCTTGCGTAAATAATCATTTATCAGCTTCCCCGCCGGTTCCAGATCATAAACGGGATATTTGAGATATTCGGCTTTTCGGCCGTTTTTCTTCAAAGTTTCAACTAAAAGCTTGGCCTGCGTGGTCTTGCCCAAATTATTGGTCCCGTATAAAACTATGAATTTTCCTTTTTTCACCATAAAAATCACGCTAATAATCAAATAAAAAAGTGGTCGCTGGCACTTTATTTATACCAGAAAACCCCTGTTTAATCAATGACTCGTTATGCCTTTCTTTCCGGGAAATAATCTCCTTTTTCACGCTGGCTGATGTCCCGGCCGCAATAACGCGGCCCCTCCAAGCATCGTCCCGTTCTAAAGCAAGGCGGTTCAAGCACCCGTAAAAGCGGGTAGTTTTTACCGCGACTTGACTCTAGTCCTTGCCGCAGAGAGCGACCTAAATGATATATTTCCTCCTGCGCGCACCAGCAAAGCCGTTTACCCTGTTCGTGGAAGATCGCGTTGAGCGATCCCTTTTTATCGTAGGCCACCATGGCGCCATAGGGCGCGATTGCCACGGCTAAGGTCGGCGGGATGGATTCCGTGAGTTTAAGCCACGAACGCAGATAATCCTCGGCCAGTTTAGGCATACCCGGCAACAACGCGATTATTGGCGGTAAATAAAAATTGCCAGTAAACACCGGCTGGCTCCGGCGGATCGTTCGATGCCGCTGATCCTGCCCCATGCAAGCCACGGAAATCTCCACCTTGGTTTTTATGTCTTGGGTGTTATTATCCATGTAGCCGGGCAAAAAATGGAGCAGATCCACCGGATGCATATCTTCGGGTTCGGGCATAACAACCCGGTCGTCGATAACGTCTAAATCCTTCAAAACAAAACCCGGTTTAAATTTTACTCGGCCATCCGACCGTAAAATTTTTGGCGCCCAGGTGCGGCCGCGACGAGAAAACATATAGGCGATTTCCGGATGTCTGGCCAAAACCAAGTTTGCCATTTGTTGGGTCAAATAGACCTGGCCCGGCGTCCAAGCCGCCTTATACAAAGACACCAAAGAGATCAGGTCTAGCGTATGGTCAAATCCGGTCGGAAAAATCGTGGAAATGAACATGCGCAATTGTTCTTGGGCGATTTTCGGCGTGTTGCTTTCAATATACTTTGGTTTGGCGTTCGGCCGCTCCCGAGGAACTATTTCCGCCGTTAATTTCGTCGCCGCGTCAATATGCCGATGATAAATTTCCACGCCATTTCTGACAAAATCCATTACTCGGTCCAACGCGGCTTTCGATAATTCCGGCCAAAGCGCTTCAAGATACCCCTCAATAGACCGGAAATCCGGATTGGTAAACATTCTGGCGCAAAACCGACCGCTCCGCTGGTCGGAGTTATAAAAAGGATGCCCCAAGTGAGCGCCAAATGTTATATCCGACACCGCTATACCCTCAACATCAAAAGTGAAACTATGATGTTCCAGGGTGGTATGGTGGCTCGGCTGAAATAACCGACCCTCCACATTGATCAGGTCGCCCAATTTTGGCGACTCTTCTTGGTAGCATTTTTGCGCCGCGTGGCTGGCCAAAACCAACGCCTCGTCGCCCTTTTTAAATCTCGCCCAGAAAATACGGCGGACCTTCTCTGGCCATTTTTCCACTAGCTGTGTTTCCGCTCTTAATTTTACGTCTATCATATTGCCCTCCTTCTTAAGCTGTTTTTATAAAAGAACTTCCGTATTTTAATTTATTGCTTATCATATTTTTCCAAAGAATCGTCCAGTACCTCTAATTTTACGTCGGCGCTTTTAAAAAGCTTCCGGCTTGGCGCGTCGGCGTGGTATCTTTTTTGCGCGACAATTCTTTTAATGCCAACCCGGGTAATGCGCCGGGCGCAATTGATGCAGGGCACCATCTTACAATAAAGGGTCGCGCCGCGTATCGCTACGCCATCTTTGGCCGCCTGTAAAATTGCGTTCTCTTCGGCGTGGAGCGTACGCACGCAATGCTGCGATTGCCTCCCCTGATCATCGATCAGCGTTATCATTAAATGCCCAACTTCATCGCAATGTTTGTCTCCGGGAGCCGAGCCGACATAACCAGTGGTCAAGATTGTATTGTGGTCGCTAACGATGATGGCACTACTTCGGCCCCGGTCGCAGGTCGCCCGCCGGCTCAAACCATCCAACAAGCCCAAAAAATATTCATCCCAATCAGGCCGCGCATATTTTACCGATTTTTTATTTTGTGATTTTTTATTTTTCATCGTAAAATTTTATCCACCTGCCGATACAAATCTTCGTAGGCTCCGTTGTTGTCTATCAAAAAATCCGCGTGATTTTTTAAATCCTTTATCTGTAATTCCGATTCGTCCTCGTGCGCTTTTTTAAAATCCTCAAAGGTTTTTTTGGCGTCGTCGGAATTCTCCCCTCTTTTTATTATACGCTCAAAACGTTTTTGCATGTCCGCTTCCAGATAGGCCAACTTAAATTGAGGGATCTCTTTTAGATATTTTATGTCCGCCAAACGCCGCACGCCATCAATAACGATAACCTCATCAACCGCTTTTTTAACATCTTCAGCTATGACGCGCGCGAACAACTCCTCGCCAAAATTCTGGCGTAAAATGGTGGATAAAATCTGCAGATTATTACGCGATTGTTCTAATGACAACCTATCCAGCACATCGCGCAACATCGTGGAAAAACGGAAGGATTTAGCGCCATATTTGGCCATGACGTATTTGGCCACTGTGCCCTTACCTGA